>JBIKMK010000738.1:0-2655 GCA_044359315.1 Bryobacteraceae bacterium
TATTCCGCAAGTGGATGCCATTCAAGAGTTTCGCCTGCTCACCACCCCTTATGCACCTGAATACGGGCGGACCAGCGGTGGCGTGGTGACATTTGCCACACGTGGCGGTACCAACGAGTATCATGGCACCGCGCACAACTTTCTCCGGAACAGTGTGCTGGATGCCAACGGGTTCAACGCCAACCGTTCCCGCATTCCTCGCCAAAGTCTGAAGCGCAACCAGTTTGGGGGCACTTTCGGCGGGCCCGTACTCATTCCCAAGCTCTACAACGGCAAGAACAAGACTTTCTATTTTGGCGCCTACGAGGGCTTGCGTGAGCGCGCCGCGGCCTCCTTTCTGGGTACCGTTCCCACCGAGCGCGAGCGGGCGGGGGACTATTCGGCCAGCCGGGATGTGAATGGCGCGCTGTTCGTCATCTTTGACCCGCGGACTACTCGACTGGATCCGGACCGGCCCGCAGGGACCACCCGCTACCTCCGTGATGCCTTTGCCGGCAACGTGATCCCGGCCGGCCAATTGAACGCGGTAGGCCGGGTTCTACCCGGCACCCAACACACCGGGACGCGGCTTGAGCAATCTGGAGAACTTCTTCTCCGGCACGCCCAGCGGGAATGATCAGGACCGCATTGATGTGCGCGTCGATCACCAGTTCTCGGAGCAACACCGCATGATGGCCCGTTGGAACTCGTTCCTCAACGTCAATTCGCCGCCGAATGTCTATGGCAACGAGGCCGGCTTCAACGCCACCAGCAATCGGCTGCCGGGCTTGAATGCGGCGATCCAACACAACTGGGTGCTAACGCCGTCCACAATCTTCGAGCACCATTTCTCCTATGCGTACTCTGAAAGCAAGCGCACCACTCCGGGTCTGGGCTTCGATCCGCTGACGCTGGGTTTCTCCGCCAACACCGTCACCGGACTTCGCGAGAAAGCCTTTCCCGCACTGACCGCCAACCGGCTGAGCGGGATGGCCCTGGGGCAAGTTGCTGTCTCCGCCAACCGACCGGAGGTCTACCAGTATCGTGCGGCCATGACTCTGTTGCGCGGACGGCACACCATCAAGGCCGGCCTTGATTTCCGGATGATGGCGGGCAATCAAAACTTCATCCCGCCCCTTGATGTGCGAGCCACCTCAAACTTCACGGCCGGCCCGAACCCACAGGCTCCCAGCCTGGCCTCCGGCCATGGAGGAGCGGACCTGTTGCTGGGTGCGGCGACGGTGGTGGCCACCATCACTCCGTTTGAGCAGTTCCGGCGGCCCTACTTGGCCTACTTTGTGCAGGACGAGTACAGACTCACCTCGCGCCTGACGCTCACCTACGGCCTACGCTATAGCTTTGAGCAGCCATTCGTCGAGCACAAGGACCAGTGGACTTATCTGGACCTGTCGTCACCATCGCCCCTGCAATCACAAGTTCCATCGATCCCAAATTTGCGGGGCGGAGTGGGTTTCGTAAGTCCTGGTGGGCGAACGCAGGATTCAGACCTGAACAACTTTGATCCGCGGTTGGGCTTGGCCTACCGGATGAATGACAAGACGGTGATTCGTGGTGGCATGGGCCTGTTTACCCATCCCGGATTGAACAGTATTGACGCCGCGAATGGGTTTAGCGCCTCGACTGTTTCCTTCCCGACGCTTGCCGACGGAGTCACTCCGCTGTTCAACCTGGCCCAGCCATTCCCTGCGGGGCCGATTCAAGCTTCGGGGAGAAGCCTGGGGCTGCGGACGCTGGTGGGCCAGAGCATCGCGGCACCATTGCGGGACCAGCAGTTGAGCTATTCGGCGCACTGGTCTTTTGACGTGCAGCGGCAATTGCCCTGGAACATGTTGGTCAATGTGGGTTATGCGGCCAACGCGGCAGTAGGCCTACCTTCGCGCGTCAACCTGAATCAGTTGAAGGACGCTGACTTGACCCAGGGCAGCGGCTTGCTGCAAGTGGTCAGCAACCCGTTTCTGGGTGCCATCACCGACGCAACCTCCCCGTTGAGCCGTCCCACCGTTCAGCGAGGCCAGTTGCTGCGGCCCTATCCCCAGTTCCAGAACGTCAACGGAAATGGCATGGCGGTGGGACACTCCACCTATCATTCGATGCAGGTGACCGTGGAGCGGCGGTTCGCGAATGGTTTCGCCACACTGTTTGCCTATACCAAGAGCAAGACGATCGACAACGTGGGTGAGATCTCTGCGGTGGCGGGGGATGTCGCCGGGTTCATGAACAATGCCTGCTATGCCTGTGACCGGTCCTTGGCGTTCCAGCACGTGCCGGACGTTTTCCGCTGGAGCTTGCGTTATGAAATCCCGTTCGGGTACGGGCGTCAATTCTTGAATCGGGGCTGGGCGGCGAAGGCATTGGGCGGTTGGTCAACCGGGATGTTCTGGTCGTGGGATAACGGCTTCCCCATCCGAGTGACGGCTCCGAACAACTCCAATTCCTTTGGAGGGGGCACCAACATGCGGCCCAATGCAACCGGACTGAAGGCCCAGTTGCCGGATCAACCCGTGCTGGCCGACGGTGTACAGTTCTTTAACCGCGGCGCCTTCAGCCAGCCCGCCGCCTTTACGTACGGCAACGTCAGCCGCGTGCTGCCGGATGTGCGCAGCCCGGGCGTTAACAATTGGGACCTGCTGCTGGAGAAGCGATTCTCGTTCACCG
>JBIKMK010000739.1:0-2641 GCA_044359315.1 Bryobacteraceae bacterium
CAGGATAAGTTCGCCGAAGCGTTGGCGATGTACGAGCGGGTGCTGAAGGAACTGCTCGAAACCGGACGGCCGGTGGATGTTTCCACCGCCTTGTGGAACAAGGCCACCTGCCTGATCTCACTCGGCGACTACGCCGCGGCCGGCCGCGCTCATCTGGAAGCGCGCTCCTATGCTGAGGCCAACAAACTGCCCCTGCAAACGGCCGCGATCGACTACAACGTCGCCTATCTGCACTACCTCTGTGGCGACTATACCGACGCGATGGCACTCTACGACGTCGCCCGCCGCACCGGCGAACCCTACCGTCGCGCCCTTTGCGACCTCGACGAAGCAGAGATGTTTCTCGAACTGAATCTGCATCGGGAAGCGGCCGGACTCGCGCAGCGCGCCATGAGGTCGTTTCAACGCCTCGCCATGCCCTATGAACAGGGCAAGGCAATTGCCTTCCGCGGCATCGCCCAAGGGCAGCTCGGCCTCGGGAGGCAAGCCCTGCGAACCTTCGGTGCGGCGCGCCGGACCTTTCTTCGCGAACGTAATGATGTCTGGCTGGCGCTTCTTGACCTCTATCAGGCCATTCTGCTCGACCGCCTCGGGATGACCCGCAAGGCACGCCAGTTGGCCGAAAAAGGCGCATAACTTCTTTTCCGTGTCCGACTTTCCGGCGAAGGCAGTCACCGCTGAACTCCTGCTTGCCCGTTTAGACTTTCGCGCCGGCGCTCTGCTGACGGCACTCAACCGTTGCACAAGCGCTGGCGCCGCCGTGCCGGCCACCGGCTCCCCGTCGCTTGAGTATCAGGTGGCTCAATTGCGCGCTGAGATTTTGGAAGCCATGATGCGGCGCGCGGAAGCCCGGGAGGCTTACGAAACAGCCCGCCAGCTTCTGGAACGGCTGCGCTTTCGATTGCGCGGGGACGAGATCAAGGTGGCATTCCTCAAGAACAAGCTCTCGGTGTATGAGAGTTTGTTCTGGTTGACGTTGACCGACCGTTCCCAGCCGGATCGTGTGGCTCGGGCCTTCGCGGTTGCCGAGACGGCCAAGTCGCGGTCCATGGCCGAACAGGTACAGGCGAGCGCCAACGCGAGCGCCGGTTCGTCCGAGGTGCTTGAAATCCGGCGCGAGTTGGATGCCGTCTACCAACGGATTCAACGAGTGGAGGCCGACGCCGGCACCTCGCTGGACATCGCCAGGCAGCAACGGGCCACGCTCCGCAACCGCTCCCGAAGACTCGAAACGCAACTGGCCGGGCGTCTCGCCGCGCTAGAGGGACTGTCTGGAGGACAAGCGCTGCCGCTCAACGGCAACGATCCCGGAGCCCTACGAGCGTGGCTTCCGGAAGGAGTGCAAGTCGTTGAGTACTTCGTTTCTCGCGACACGGTATTTGCCTTCCTGCTCGACCGTGGCACGTTGCGCGTATGGCCTCTGGCACCGGTCCAGCGCGTCCAGCGGCTGGCGCGGTTTCTGCGTCTGCAGTTGCGGGGCTCCCGCACTGCGCTTCATGCGCATCTGCGAAGCATGTACGACGAACTGCTGGAGCCCCTGCGTTCGTCGCTGACGGGCGATCATCTGGTGATCATTCCGCACGGAGCCTTGCACAGCATCCCCTTTGCGGCGCTGCACGACGGAACCAGCTATCTGCTGGACCGCTACGCCATCTCTTACGCGCCCTCGGCGGACCTGTTGCGGATCACCACAGAAAGGCCTGCATCGTCTGGATCGCAATCGTTGGTGGTCGGTGTGGCGGATGCCCAGGCACCGCTGATTGAACGTGAGGCCAGAACCTTGGCGGGAATCCTGCCCAACGCCAAATTACTGCTCGGCCCGGAGGCCAGCTTCGCGCGTCTTCGCGAAGAGGCCAAGAACTCGCGCATCGTGCATCTGGCCGCCCATGGTTTTGTGCAGCGCGAGAATCCACTGTTCTCCGCTATTCGCCTGGCCAACTCCTGGCTTACGGTCTTCGACCTGTACCGGTGCTCCATCCCGGCGGAACTGGTGACGCTCAGCGGCTGCAGTACCGGTTTGAACGAAGTGGTCGGCGGAGATGAGTTGGTGGGTCTTTTGCGCGGACTTCTGCAAGCGGGTGCGCGCAACGCTCTGGTCAGCCTGTGGGATGTCGACGACGGCAGCACCACTCAGTTCATGGAAAGTTTCTACCGCGGGATGTTGCTGGATGGACTGTCACCCACCGATGCCTTGCGGACTGCAAGCCTCGATTTAAGAAAGACTTACGAAGATCCTTATCACTGGGCCGCCTTCCATCTGGTAGGCCTCGGAAAAAAACTTTGAAAAAAGTTCGCCAGCCCTATATCTTTTGACGCCCAATACGCCCCACAACCTACGAGATCCCGCTTATGCCCACCGCCAAACACTATGAGTTGTCCGATTGGGTGGATTATGTCCGTCGTACCGGCCCACCTGAGAGGCTCGCGGCGATGGAACGCCACCTGACCGTTGACCGCTGCGAACGATGCGCCGAGCTGGCCGCCATGATGGATTCCGTCTATGGTGCCGTTCACGACTTGAACGCCATCGCGGTTCCCGAGCATACATTGCGGCGCGCCGAGCAAATCTTTACCCCGGCGACTGCGGCCCCTGCCTGGTGGAACCTTCCTGCGCTCGCTGGCGAGTGGATGCGGGAGAACC
>JBIKMK010000107.1:0-9524 GCA_044359315.1 Bryobacteraceae bacterium
GAACAAGTACGAGTACGATGGCGATCTCGACCTGTTCCGCCTGGACCGGGCTCTCTATTCACCCATGCACTATCCCGGCGACTACGGCTTTGTGCCCGGCACCCTGGCCGAAGATGGTGACCCGCTCGATGTTCTCACCATGGTCCAGGAGCCCAGCTTCACCGGCTGCGTTATGACCGTCCGTCCCGTCGGCGTCCTCAACATGACCGACAACGCCCAGGGCGACCAAAAGATTCTCGCCGTCCCCGTGAAGAACCCCCGCTACGACGAGATCCACACCATCGACCAGATCTTCCCCCACGTCCGCCGCGAAATGGAACACTTCTTTGAGATCTACAAGGAACTCCAGGGTGTCCGCATCGTCAGCCAAGGCTGGGGCGGCCCCATGGACGCCCGCCGCTTCATCTCCGAAAGCCGCCAGCGGTATCTCGACAAGAAGATCGAGGAAGCCGCGAAGTAGGTGCAGCAAGCATGGCTGGGGAGATCGTTCCCTTTGAAGTGCGCATCCTCCAACTTGCGAACGGACACGAGCCGTTCATCGAGTGGAGGAACTCATTGGATTTGGCACTTCGCGTAGCTGTTACCCGCCGGATCGAGCGTCTGGCGGTCGGAAACCTTGGTGATCACAAAGCGCTCGGTGATGGCCTCTTTGAATTGCAGCTGGACATCGGACCCGGTTTGCGGGTGTACTGTGGAAGAGAAGGCCGACGGGTCATCATATTGTTGGCGGGGGGCGACAAATCGACCCAAGCCCGCGACATCTTGAATGCCCGCCGCTACTGGAAAGAATATGGCCAGCACAAGAGCGTTTGAAGACGTACTCCTCGAGGACCTGCGAGATCCAGATTTTGCAGCCGAGTATTTGAAGCAAGTGCTCGCTGGCGGTGACCGTCAGGAAATCGAGCGGGCGCTCCGCTACATCGCTGAGGCTCAAGGGATCGGTGTGCCAGTGCCCGGCGCTGCGTAGGGCATCGAGAACAATCCTAAGCAGGCGGAAGAACGGCCAGCTAGCGTTGCACCATCGGCGTAGTGCTGTAAACCGCCAGGCTACGCGGTCCGCATAAATCCTCTAAGTCCGCCACGAATCTGGCCCGACCGAGCGTAGTCTGGACGGTCCACGCTCAATTGCGCAGGTATTCGCCCCTACCCCTTCACCCGCATCGCTTCCGGATCCCACAAACAGATCTTCTTCTCAAAGAAGCTGGTGTTCGACAGCAGCGCCGGAGCCGCCGCGCGGAAGCCGAATTCGGCGTTCTCCACCACCTGCTGGCGGCTGCGCACCGCGTCAAAGAAGTTCTGGTGATGCGCGGTCTGCTCGGCATAACCCGCCGGTAGCGTGTAGCGCTCCTCGCTGACGCCCTGCATCATCGCGGTCGTCGGCCGTTGCGGCGGGTACTTTTGGCGATACGCGGCCTGCCCCTTCTCCTGGTTCTCCTTGTCGAACGTCCCGAACGTGTTGCCCGGCTCACGATCCTTGGGCTTGCGCGAGATGGTGAAGCCGCTGCCGACGTTCAGGCTCAGCACACCGTCAGTGCCAATAAACCGGAACCCCTGACCATCGCCGCCGCCCGCCTCAAAGTTGCACCGCAGGCTCATTTCAAACGCAGCATGCGTCTTCGTCTCCGGGTACTCATACATGCCCATCATGATGTCCGGCACATCGCGGCCATCCAGCCAGTAGTGCAGGCCGCCCATGGTGACAATCCGCGTCGGCCCCATCGAATCCATCACAAAATGGATGCCGCTGATCAGATGGACAAACAGGTCGCCCGCCACACCCGTGCCGTAATCCTGGTAGTTGCGCCAGCGGAACAGCCGGATCGGGTCAAAGTTGCGCGGCGGCGCCTGGCCCAAGAACCGCTTCCAATCGATCGATTCCGGCGACGCATCCGGCGGAATCGAATACTGCCACGCCCCCAGTGCGGAGTGACGGTCCAGATACGATTCCACCATGTGGATCTTGCCCAAAACGCCGGACCGGATCACCTCCCGCGCCTTGGCATAGAGCACGCTCGACACGCGCTGGCTGCCCACCTGGAAGATCCGCTTCGTGCGCCGCCACGTATCGACGACGCCCAAGCCTTCCTCTACCTTCTGCACCATCGGCTTCTGGCAATAGACATCCTTGCCGGCTTCCATCGAATCAATGGCCATCCGAGCATGCCAGTGGTCCGGCGTGGCAATGATGACGGCATCGACATCCTTCCGCGCCAACACCTCTTCGTACTCGCGTGTCGTAAACGTCCCGGCGCCGTAGACTTCCTTGGCCTTCTTCAACCGCCCGTCGTACACATCGCAGACCGCGGTGATCTTCACCCCAGGCAACGAACTCGCCGTCCGGCAATCCCCCTGCCCCATGATCCCGAAGCCAATGCAGGCCACCTGAATGTTCGAATTCGCTTGCGCCATAAGTTTGAGCATACCCGACGCTGATCGCAGCTGCGATGAGCCGAGGAGATCACGCCCAGTCCCGCGATTCAACTTCAGCGCCACCCCAAGCCACGAGAGTAAGCTCGATACATGATCCTTGCCCTCGATCAAGGCACGACCAGTTCGCGTGCGCTCATCATCGACCATGACGGAAGTGTGCGCTCGGTGGCGCAGCGCGAGTTTGCGCAAGTCTACCCGCAGCCCGGTTGGGTGGAGCATGACCCGAACGAGATCTGGAGCACCCAACTGGCCGTGGCCGCCGAGGCGCTGGCCAAGGCGCAGTTGACGCCGCGGGACATCACCGCTATCGGTATCACCAACCAGCGCGAGACCACTGTGGTGTGGGACCGGGCCACCGGCCAGCCCGTGATGAATGCCATCGTCTGGCAGGACCGGCGCACTGCCGCCAATTTTGATCCCGCCGTTGCCAGCACCATCACGGCCAAGACCGGCCTGATCCCGGACCCTTATTTCTCCGCCTCCAAACTGGCCTGGATTCTCGAACGCCACCCGGGCTCAAACCTGGCCTTCGGCACCATCGACACTTGGCTGATCTACAAGCTCACCGGCGGGCGGCTGCATGTGACGGACGCGAGCAATGCCTCGCGCACGATGCTCTACAACATCCACACCGGTGCTTGGGATGACGAACTGCTTTCGATCTTCGGCATCCCGCGCAGCGTGCTGCCGGAGGTGCGCGGGTCCAGCGAAGTGTATGGCGTCGCCACGGTGGCAGGTCTTGAAGGCATTCCGATTGCGGGCGTCGCTGGTGATCAGCAAGCGGCCCTGTTTGGGCAGGCATGCTGGACCCCGGGGTTAACAAAGAATACCTACGGCACCGGTTGCTTCATGCTCGAAAACATTGGCGCCACGCCGATCGCTTCACAGAACCGGCTGTTGACCACGGTGGCCTGGCAGATCGGCGGCAAGCTGGAGTACGCGCTCGAAGGCAGTGTCTTCATTGGCGGCGCGGTGGTGCAGTGGTTGCGCGATGGACTGGGGTTGATCGCCAAATCATCGGACGTCGAACCTCTCGCGGCCTCCGTGCCCGATTCGGGCGGCGTTTATCTCGTCCCCGCCTTTGCCGGCTTGGGCGCGCCGCACTGGGACCCCTATGCTCGCGGCGCGATGTTCGGCCTGACGCGCGGCACCACATCAGCTCACATCGCCCGCGCGGCGGTGGAGGCGATTGCGTTCCAAGTGGCGGATCTGTTGGACGCCATGCGAGCGGATGGTGGTCCGCCGCTGACGGAACTGCGTGTCGATGGCGGCGCGGCGAGCAACAATGCGCTGCTGCAATTCCAGGCCGACCTGCTGCAAGTGCCGGTGGTGCGGCCCAAGATGACGGAGACGACGGCGCTCGGTGCCGCCTATCTGGCGGGACTCGCGACAGGCTTCTGGAAGAGCCGCGAGGATCTGGCGGCGCAATGGCAGATCGACCGCCGCTTCCTGCCGGGGGCTGATGCGTCTGCTCAACGGGAGCGGTGGAATGAGGCCGTGGCGCGGACGAAGGGCTGGGCGAAGTAGGTGGCGAGCCCGCTCACCCGCGAGCAAGCGCTGGAGCGTGTCCGCACCCGGCGCGAGCCCTGGGACATGGTCATCATCGGCGGCGGAGCCACGGGCGCGGGCATTGCTCTTGATGCGGCGGCGCGGGGCTATGAAGTGCTGCTGGTGGAGCGGAGCGATTTCGGCAAAGGCACCTCCAGCCGGTCGACAAAGCTGGTCCATGGCGGCGTGCGGTATCTGGAACAAGGCAATATCTCGCTCGTCATGGAAGCGCTGAAGGAGCGTGGCCGGATGCGACAGAATGCCCCGCAGTTCGTCACCGACCTGGCGTTCGTCGTGCCCAACTATGACTGGTGGGAAGCGCCGTTCTATGGCTTGGGCTTGAAGCTCTACGACCTGCTGGCCGGGCGCTACGGGTTTGGTGAATCGAAGATTCTTTCGCTGGACGAAACGCTGGCGCGCATTCCGACGCTGAAGCCCGACGGCCTTCGTGGCGGCGTCGTCTATTACGACGGACAGTTTGACGATGCCCGGCTGCTGATCCACATTCTGCTCACCGCCAAGGACCGCGGCGCAACGGTGCTGAACTATGTGGCCGCCACGGGCTTCCATGCCGGAGCCGATGGCTTCATCGACGGCATCACGGCGCGCGATGAAGAGACGGGCGAGACGTTCGCATGTGCGGGCAAGGTGGTGATCAACGCCGCCGGCCCGTTCTGCGATCAGGTGCGGCAGTTGGCCGATGCGGGCGTGAAGACGATGATCGCGCCCAGCCAAGGCATCCACCTCGTCTTCGACCGCAGCTTCCTGCCGGGTGACACGGCGATCATGGTGCCACACACCAGTGACGGCCGCGTGATGTTCGCTATTCCCTGGCTGGGGCACACGCTGGTGGGCACCACGGACACGTCCATTCCGGAAGCCGTGCCGGAACCGCGCGCGAAAGAAGAAGAGATCGCCTTCATCCTCGAAACCGCCGGGCAGTATCTGGACCACGCGCCGTCACGTGATGACATCCTGAGCGTCTTTGTCGGCATCCGTCCGCTGGTGCGCTCGGGCGACGCCAAGAACACCTCCGCCCTCTCGCGGGACCACACGATCCACATCGATCAGAACGGCCTGCTCACCATCACCGGCGGCAAATGGACCACCTACCGCCACATGGCCGAAGACTGCGTCAATCAAGCGGCTACACTGGCCCGCTTGCCCGAACGCGACTGCATCACCGCCAATCTCGCCATCCATGCCGATACCGGGGATGACTACGTCGGGCAAATGGCGCGCACCGTCGAGGACGTGCTGGCCCGCCGTCAGCGCACGCTGTTCTTGAACGCGCGGCAGGCGATGGCCGAGGCTCCTCGCGTTGCGGAAGAGTTGGCAGCCAGCCTCAACCGTCCTCCGGGCTGGGCGGCGACACAAACGGACGAGTTCCTCCGCTTGGCCTCGCAGTATCTGCCTTAGCGGCCTGATCATCAGCCATCGCCGGCCTCGCCACCGGCATCTTAAGCAGGTGCGAGGTGTCAAGAAACAGCATCTGCCGTCGAAGGTCTGTGTCCATTGCGGGCGTCCATTTGTCTGGCGCAAGAAGTGGGAACGTTGCTGGGATGAGGTGAAGTACTGCAGCGACGCCTGCCGCTCCGGACGCCAACCGACTGGCCCGCGCGGTGGCCCCACCACCAACGCCCGGCCAGTGTCTGGCCTGGCCGTCAGCCCTTCGTCGTGGTGAGCCTCCTACAATCGAGAGATGCTTCGCGCGCGCCTCGGCCTCATTCTTGGATCCCTTCCCTTAGTCGCTCAAACACCACCTCCGTTTGAAGTGCAGGAAGCCACCATCGCCCAGGTTCACGCCGCTTTCGAGTCTCGCCAGCTCACTTGCCGAGGCTTGGTGGATCTCTACCTGAAGCGCATCGCAGCCTTCGACAAGAACGGCCCAGCGATCAATTCACTAGTGCTGATCAATCCGCAGGTCCAGGCCCAGGCCGATCATCTCGACCGGCGCTTTGACCAAGGCGGCTTGACCGGGCCCCTCCATTGCGTGCCCGTCATTGTGAAGGACAACTTCGAAACACAAGGTCTGCAGACCACGAACGGGGCCCTGGTCTTCGCCGGATACTTGCCTCGGAAGGACGCCTTCCAGGTGCGGCGCTTGAAGGAGGCCGGCGCGCTGGTACTGGCTAAATCGAGCATGGCGGAGTGGGCGTTCAGCCCCTATGAGACCGTCAACTCCATCCTGCCCGGCTACACCAAGAACCCCTACGCGCTGGATCGCGTGACCGCCGGATCCAGCGGTGGCACGGCTGCTGCTGTCGCCGCCAGCCTGGGGCTGGTCGGCTTGGGCAGCGATACCGGCAACTCGATCCGTGGGCCGTCTTCGCACCAGGCGCTGGCCGGAATCCGCTCCACCATGGGCCGGACCAGCCGCGCCGGAGTCTTCCCCTTGAACCTGCTGGCGGACATCGCCGGGCCGATGACGCGCACGGTGGAAGATGCCGCGCGGGTCTTCCAGGTGATCGTCGGCGAGGATCCCGATGACGCTGTTACCGCATCGGCGAAGGCCCATCCGGCACCAAACTACCGGGCCGCGCTCGACCGCAATGGTCTAAAGGGTGCCGTCATCGGCGTCCTGCATCAGGCGTATGAGCGGGAGCCCGCGGACCCGGAAGTGGTGCGGGTCTTCATGGCCGCCATCGAAGACTTGAAGCGGGCCGGAGCCACCATCGTCGACCCGGCCACGATTGCAGGCCTGGAAGCCCTCCGGCGCCCCACCGGCAGCGGGCCGTGTGCGGGCTTCAAGTACGACCTAAACGGCTTCCTGGCGGCACGAAAGGACCAGGTGCCCGTGGCCGATCTAGCCGCCATTGTGGCCTCCGGCAAGTTCCACCCCACCGTCCGGCGGCAGCTCGAAAATGCCGACAAGACGACGCCCAATGCACCCGGATCAGCCGCCTGCCAGGCCGACGAAACCTACCGGCAGTCGGTCCGTGAGGCGGTGCTAAAGACGATGGACACGCTGAAGCTGGACGCGTTGGTCTACCCCACCTGGAGCCATCCGCCCCGCCTGATCGGGGACCTGAACACACCGCACGGCGACAACAGCCAGTTCTTCTCGCCCACCACCGGCTTCCCGGCAGTGAACGTGCCGATGGGCTACACACGAGGCGCCGTGTTGCCCCTTGGCATGACGATCTACGGGCGGCCGTGGGCCGAAGCAACGCTGCTCAAGTTTGCCTACGCTTATGAGCAGGCCACCAAGCACCGGCGGCCACCAGTCAGCACGCCGCCGCTGCGATAGGTGCCGCTAGCTGGCGACTTTGCGGGACTTGTCGAACAGGAACTGCAGCGTCTTTTCGGTGCGGATGCGGCTGGCGATGCGGCCGAGGGCGCCTTCTTTTTCCAGCTTCATGCGGACCACGGCCGGGGCTTCCTTGGAGGCGCGGGCCATGCGCTGCACTTCTTTGTCGACATCCTCGTTGGTGGCGGCGATGGCTTCACGATCAGCCACGCGTTCCAGAATCAGTGAGCCGCGGACGTCGCGGGTGGCGCGTTCGCCTTGCGATTCCTTCAGCTTGTTCCAGTCCAACTTGACGTCTTTGTTGATGTCAACGCCCTGGGCGGCCAGGGACCGGAGATAGTTTTCGGCCTGGATCTCGATCTGGCGATCCACAAACGCTTCCGGTACGGGGAAGTCATGGGCATCCACCAGTTTGTCTATGATCGAGGTCTTGGCGGCTTCGGTGGCGGCCTGTTCCTTCTCGCGCAGCATGGCTGTACGGATGGCTTCGCGGACTTCTTCGATGGTCTTGAAGTCGCCCAAGTCCTGGGCGAATTCGTCGTTCAACTCGGGCAGTTCCTTGCGGCGCAACTGCTTCAGGGTGACTGCAAAACGGACCGTCTTGCCGGCCAACTTTTCCTGACCGTACTCTTCCGGATAGGTGACGTCGAATTCCTTGGTCTCACCCGGCGTGACGCCGCGGAGATGCTCGGTGAATTCGGGCATGGTATCTTTGTCGCCGATCTCCACCACCATCTCGTCACTCGCCATCGGCGGTTCCACGCCCGCCACCGAGATCAGCGAGACGGCGGCGTGGTCGCCATCGGCGGCCGGACGCGGGTCTTCATTGATGAAGTCGGCCTTCTGGTTGCGGATCTCTTCCAGGCGTGCATCCACTTCTTCGTCGGTGGCGGCAGGTTCGGTGTAGGCCACTTCAACGCCCACATATTCGCCCAGGTCGAACTCGGGCGCGATCTCGAATTCAGCGGTGAATTCGATGGGCGAATCCGGCTCAAACTTCAGTTCCTTGATGTTCGGCTGGCCGACCACCTTGAGGTTCTCGTCGCTAAAGCGCTGGCTGAGCGCGCGCGGCACCAAGTTCTCCAGCACTTTCTGCCGGATATCCGCGCCAAAGCGGGTGCGGATAATCGACACCGGCGCTTTGCCGGGACGGAAGCCGGGTAACGCGGCCTTCTTCTGGATGTCAACGGTGACGCGATCCATCTCGGCGGCTACGTCGTCGAGCGGGATGGTGAACGGGAGTTGGTGCTTGCAGCCTTCAATCAATGCCATGGGGGGTTTCAACGAAACGGGCGGGGTTAGGGCCCCGCCCGGCTCTTCTAATTGTACTCCGTTCAAAGGAAAGCTGCTGGCGCGCATCCGAGCCGCGACGTGCAGGAGCGGGCTGCCGAACCGGCGAACCAAGCCCAGGGCTTGCGAAGCAAGCAGAAGAATAGGATGAACTGACCGAGCCGCCCGCCACTGACGCTGGCCGAACCCAGCACGCTACCGTTCCTGGGAAGACCAGCTTCGTGCGTTGCCAGGACATCGAGCCGCCCCCGTCCAGCCCGCTCCTGCTGGTCGCGGCTCGGATAAGCGGCCGCTGCGGACTTAGCTATTCAGGTGCGTGTTGATCCGCTCAATCGCTTCGTCGATTTCGGCGGTGTTCTTGTAGCCAATGGTGACGGCGTCCACCAAACCGGACTTGATGACGTAGCGGATGGAGGCGTCGCGTTCTTCCGGCGTGCGGAAGGCGCCTTCGCCAATGATCTTCATGCCAATCTGGCCGGTGCCCTGGCTGCGGACCTTCTTGATCGTCGCCACCACCTCGTTTACTTCTCCGGGCTGGCGGGCATCGTCGGTGAGGTTGTCCATGCGGGTGCCGTTGTGGTTGACGCGGTTGAGTGCCACGTCCAGCCATTGATTGCCCGGGTAGGCACGCAGCGGCAACAGGCCGTGGCAGGAAGCGCCATGCGACAAGATGACTTTCTTGTGCTTGGCCTCTGAAAATGCGTCGCGGAGGCGTTCGAGCTCGGTGGGCCAGTTGGGAGTGCGAACGTTGTGCAGCAGCAGGATGTCGAAGTATTCGGAATTGGTTTCGCGCCGGAGCCGGTCAATGGTTTCCATCGGCTTGTCGGCTTCGCGCCACTTGAACTTGGTCATCAGCCGGTAGCTGTCACGGGGAACGCCCTTCAGCGCTTCGGCCAGCATTTGGGGCATGCCGGTATAGTTGTCGGCGGTTTCAAAGAAGCGGACGCCGCGATCATAGGCGTGGCGGACCAGCTTGGTGAACGCCGGTTGGCCGAGTTCCCGCTGG
>JBIKMK010000740.1:0-2634 GCA_044359315.1 Bryobacteraceae bacterium
GTTTTGTGCGCGGGTCGCTACAGAAGCCAAGGCTCCAGCAGCGGCGGTACCTAGAAATTGGCGTCGATTCACTGGGGCGGGTCAGCTCCGACCCACCTAGTATCAACGAGCGTCTAGTCCTCTGTATAGAGGTTTCGGAGTCGAAAAGTACGGTACTGGGGCACAGACGACTCCAGCGTATAGCCAACGCGCCCGCTGGTATCGGTTTCGATGGACCGGGCGCTGTTGCCCGGCAGTTGCCAGCCGGCGTTGAAGTGATAACCGCCATTGCGCAGGGGCTGGGCTGAGCCCAAGGCGAAGGAGTAGACACCCAAGTCCGCGTTCACCACCAAACGGGCGGTGCGGCTGGCTTCATCGATCTCCAGCACTTGGCCGCGACTGGTAACCGAGTTATCGCCCTGGCGTCTCGTGTTGCCGTTGTCATAGAGGGAAAGCGTGGTGCCGTTGGGCCCGATCTGCGAATCATGCTGGTGAGAGAACCACTGACTGCGGTTGTCGCCGGCCAGTTGGAAATCGCCACCGTGCCCTAGGCGCCAAAGGATATTGCCTGATCCCGTTCCATTCTGGTAGTCGATCTTCACCACCCAATCCAGGTGACGGACAGAGATGAGCAAGTTGCCATCGGGCGTCAACTGCACCGCGTTGGCGTGCGTCCAGTCGTTACCTTCCGGCGCCAGATAAAGAGGCGGACAACTACCTTGTGAGCATTTCTCATTCAGGATCGCGGGCTTGGACGGGTCGAAGTGGTCAAAGCCATCCCAGACCCAAAGCACTTGAAGGTTCTCGTCGAACACGATGATCATGTCGCCCAGTACATTCACCGGACCCGGTCCCTGGACATCAGTCAGAATTTGCTCCACGCCCGCCAGGGCCAGGATCTTTCCATCCGGCAGTTCCCGGACCTCGTGGTGGAAGCCGCAGATCTCGCGGCGGCCCAGGGCCTTGAGCTGAACATTCACCCAGGCCGCGTTGGTTTCGCGCCGCGTCATTCCGGTCAGGTCAAACTCGCGGATCTTCTGCATCGTCTGGTCGCCGGGGCTTTGGATCAACCCCCAGAAGGTACCTTCGCGGCCGGGCCGGGTTAGCAGGGAGACGGCACCGGGGTAGTACCAGAGAAGGTTGCCCTCCAGATCGACCGCCGTGGGCCGGTTGGGGAAGATCGGCGCTTCCAGCACCACCGTTTGGTCAGAGGTACTCGCCTGCTGGCGGATCACCCGGTGCTGCGTCAAATCCGCCGGAGCTTGCCCGGTGGTAAATGGCAACGCCGGGCCGTAGCGGAGGAGATCTCGGGTGGAGGTAATCATGGTCCGCGCCGAATAGCCCGTGGAAGGCCGCAATCCGGCGAGGTAGAAGTTCATGCTGACACCGTCTCCGCAGGCGCGGAAGGGCGTCACCTGAGCGGTGCGCATCGACGTGCCAAACTCTACGGCCATCGACTCTCCAGGCTGGCACGGGGGGGCGCTGTAAAGCCAAACCAGAGGGTGCTCCGTGGCCGACACCGCTGGGCGGCCGTCAATGACGCGGGAACTAAAGGTGAACGCCACGGTGGCGGTGGAAACGTCTCGACTGGGCAGGTCCAGCCGGGCCACCTCCATCTCGACGGGGCCATCCCACTCGGCCGAAGTCCAGTCAATAGACTCGCCAGGGCCAAAGTCGCGGATCACGCGATAGCTTCCACCCGGGACACGGGCGCTGAAGCGGTAAAGAGTGGTGGCGGCCGGGCCACCGGAGGCCGTCCAACGGATGAGCGTTCCCACCGGTTGCGGCGAACTGAGTGAAGGGGACAACTGCAGCGTGCCGTCGACCTCCGCCGGGTGTGCCACCAGAGGCAATGGCATCAGGCACAGGAATAAACCGAGCGGAAGCCGCCAGCGGTCAGCCCTTGGCGCTGGCTGCGGAGAGCGGCCGGGGCCGCTGGGGGAAATCGAAAGGGAACGGGAGAACATTTGCACCTCGGGTGAGTGCGGGAAAGCCCCCTCACCATCTAGACGTTAATCGGCCGGTAATGGTCCCGGCTTTCTATCTAGTAACGCGAAAAATTATCCACTCGAGACAGCGGAATAGGGAATCAACCGGCTGGTAGTAGGCCGGGCGGTAAGTGAAGGTAAGGGAATCAAGGGATGGCAAGTAAGGCCGATGGCGCCTCTTGTGCCTGTATTCCCGCGATTGTGCTAGAGAACAGCAATGATCCGTGCGGCCCGGGCGTTATCCGGGCCTCGACTGGAGATGAGCGGGTGGCTAGTCGTTGGCTTTAGCCGCGCTGAGCTGGCCCAGTTGGCCGGGCTGATTGGTGCGGTACTTATCGAGCAGCCATTGGATACCGTACATGGCGCAGCCCGCGGCGACGGCCGCAGCGGCGTTGACCAGCAGCGTCATGAGAGCGGTTGAAAGAAAAGCGACGGCATCGACCCGGCGCATTTTCGCCAAACGGCGCCACGTGCCCCATTCCAGTAGCAGAATGCCTACATACGCGGTGACGCCGGCCAAGGCCGGAATCGGGATATGCGCGACAAAGTTCGCCCCAAGCGAAAGGCACAGCAGCAGAGCGGCTCCGTGCATCAAGTTCGAGACACGCGTCGTCCCGCCGCAACGGACATTGGCCAGGGAGCGGGCCGGAATACCCACCGACATCGG
>JBIKMK010000741.1:0-2632 GCA_044359315.1 Bryobacteraceae bacterium
CTGCGCGACGACGTCGCGTTCATCGAGCCAGGCTTCCAGCTCCGTGGTGCGCTTTGAGATCGCATCCAGGCGCGACTGCTGCCGGGTGTCCGGCAGCTTAAGTACAGGTTCGGCGTTGCCGCGCGAGCCATCCAGGCCCTTCTCGCGGACGGTGTTGAAGAAGGCGAAGAAGCGGTAGAACTCTTTCTGGCGGATGGGGTCGTACTTGTGGTCGTGACAACGGGCGCAGCCCATGGTCATGCCCATCCAGACGTTGGCGGTGGCTTCGACGCGGTCGATGACGTATTCGGTGAGATACTCCTCCGGGATCGCGCCGCCTTCGTAGTTGATCATGTGGTTGCGGTTGAAGGCGGTGGCCAGCAGCTGCTCCTTGGTGGGGTTGGGCAACAGGTCGCCGGCCAACTGCCAGACGGTGAACTTGTCATACGGCAGGTTCTGGTTGAAGGCCTTGATCACCCAATCGCGCCAGGCGGACATGTCGCGGTGGGAATCGATGTGGTAGCCGTGCGTGTCGGCGTAGCGCGCCAGATCGAGCCACGGCATCGCCATCCGTTCGCCGTAGTGGGGCGAGGCGAGCAGGCGGTCCACCACTTTCTCGTAGGCGTTTTGGGAAGTGTCGTTGAGGAATGCAGTCACTTCGGCGGGCGTGGGGGGCAGGCCGGTCAAGTCCAGGCTGACACGGCGCAGCAGGGCCGCCTTGCCGGTACGGGGGGCGGGCTTGAGATTCTCTTTTTCGAGACGCGCCAGGATGAACCGGTCAATGCTGGTCTGGGCCCAGGCGGCGTTCTTCACGGGCGGTGCTTCGGTCCGTTTGGGCGGCAGATAGCTCCAGTGCATTTTCCATTCGCCGCCTTGGGCGATCCATTTCTGGAGCGTGGCGATCTGCGGGTCAGTGAGGACGCCGGACTGCGGCGGGGGCATGCGGAGGGCCTTCTTCTCGTGGGCGATGCGCGGGCCGATCTTGGCGAGCGCGGCTTCCATGCCTTCCTTGGTGTCCAGGCGCAGGTTGGCTTTGCGGTTGGCTTCGTCGGGGCCGTGGCAGGCAAAACAGCGGTCCGACAAGATGGGCCGGACTTCGCGCACATAGTCGACTTTCTGGGCCGAAGCGGCGAATGAACAGAGGAACAGAAGTGTTGCAAAGCTGCCGGGTCGCATTTGGACCAATTATGTCACCGTTTCAAAATGCGCGATCGTCCCGCAGCACCCGGCGGGGCGTCTGATACAAGAGTGGTGATGACCCTGATCCAACAGATTGCGCCGATGCTCCGGGTGGCCGACGTCAACCAGGCCGCGGCTTACTATTGCGAGCAGTTGGGGTTCACTGTGCGTGGGCGCTTTGCCCCGGCGGGCGAAGTGCTGTGGTGCGATCTGGTGGCTCCGGGCGGGGCCTCCTTGATGTTCACGCGCTTGGCCGCGGGCGAGGAGGCGTCGCGCATGACGGGCTGCCTGTATCTCTACGTGGCCGATGTCCGGCTGCTGTGGGACCGACTGCGGGAGCCTGCCCAGGTGGTGCGTCCGTTGCAGCTCTTCCCTTATCAGATGGTGGAATTTGCGATTGCGGACCCCGACGGGTACCAGCTGGTCTTTGCCCAGGATTCCAGTGAGGTGCCGGATAGCCAATTGATCCCACTGATCAAGGAGTGAGCGGGGCGGCAACGCTATTCGACTCGAGGCGTACCGGCCAGGTAGCCGGTGCGCGCGATGACGCGGGCTTGGGGGTAGCGGGCGCGGGCTTCGGGGCTCAAGTCGACTTTTACTTTGCGTTCCTTGCCGGTCTTGCCGGGTGGGGCGTCGTACTGCAGGCTGTAGCGTTGACGGATGCGCTCGAGCACCAGGGCCAAGGCGGGTGTGCCCGGAGCCCAGTCCATAAAGTCGCCGCCCGTCGCGTTGGTGATGGGCCGGACGTCGGACCAGTTGACGGCACGGGTCGGCGCGAAACCCTGGCGGGCGTTGGCTTGCGGTGACAGGATCAACAGCGAACTCACCGTCGTGTCGGCGGACCAGAGCGACCGCGTGACGCGGGAGGCGGTGGTGCGCGATTCGGCGACGTTGTCGGTGACGATCAGGATCGCCCGGCGGCGTTGATTGTCCGGTCCGGTGTAGGCGGCGTCGGTGCGGAAGTGGCGGGCGGCGCCGATCAAGGCTCCGTCGATGTCGGTGCCACCGTCGAACTTCTCATGGTCGACCAGTTGGCGCAGGAACTGGGTGACTTTCCAAAAATCGGTTTCAGGCGGCAGGACGAAATCGGGCCGCTCGCGGAAGACAGCGACGGCGATGCGGTCGCCCTCCTTCATGACGCGCATGGCATCCCCGGCGGCTCCGGCCAGTTCGCGGATGGCGGGCTTCATGCTGCCGCTGACGTCGAGCAGCAACAGCAGATCGAGCGGCTGCGCGCCGTAGTCGACATACTTCAACTGCACGGGCGCGTTTTCGTCCAGCACGCGGAAGTCGGCCTTGGTCAGGCCGGCCACGGGCTTGCCGTCATCCAGCACCAGCGTGTCCAGGCGCACCTGGTTGATGTCGGCGCGGAAGGTGACGGGTTCTTGCGCCAGCACAAGTTGTTGCACCAGCACAAGGCAAGCGAGGGCGGTGAGCATCCGCCCCCTTTATACCTCGAATCCAGAGTTGTACC
>JBIKMK010000108.1:0-9502 GCA_044359315.1 Bryobacteraceae bacterium
CGCCACGCTGCCTTCAAACAGCTCCGACCCGACCTGGGCCAGATAGGAACCCTTCTTCAGCCGGATCGACTTTTTGGCCGACATGCGCCCATCGGAATAGGCAAACTCGTACCCACCGTCAACGGCGGTGGCCACAAACAGCACATCATTCACCGGGGCCCAGCCATCACGGCCCTTGATCATCACTGAAAACGGATAGCCGTTCTTCTTGACCGCCGCCGCGCTGACCAGATCCAGCGGCTTGCCATTGGAATCCTTGTACTTTTTCAGCACCCAGCTCTTCACCAGGGCGCCCCGATTGGTGACTTCGATCTTGAACAGATCGTTCTCCACCACCGACACTTCTTCCTTCACCGCCGCCGTTGCCCCCGCGGGAGCCGTGGGTGCTGCCGGAACCGCCGCAGCCGGAGTGGGTGCCGGCGGCGCGGGCTGCGTCTTGGCGGCTTCCTGCTTCTTCGGTGGCACCTCAGGCGTCGGCTTGTAGAAATAGGGCGTCACAAAAAGGACGGCCAGCATCAGCACCATGGCGATCACCAAACGGATCTCCATGGGCATCTCTTTGCCCTTTTGCGGATTAGGAATAGGCTGGAAGTCAGACATCGTTTTTTAGGTTGGTCGAAAGATGAAGCCCTGGCGGGACGGGATCAAAACCGCCGGAATGAAATGGATGGCAGCGGCCCAAACGGCGCAGTCCCAACCATACCC
Source organism: Bryobacteraceae bacterium (assembly GCA_044359315.1). Classification (GTDB taxonomy): domain Bacteria; phylum Acidobacteriota; class Terriglobia; order Bryobacterales; family Bryobacteraceae; genus JAPKYZ01. Next base: position 706 of record JBIKMK010000108.1, read on the forward strand.
CGCGCGCGGGGCCGTGGTGGGCAATCGCCTGGGCCATGTACTCAGAACAAGTGGGGCGAAACCGGCAGGCCGATGGCAGCAGCGGCGAAAGCCATCGCTTGTAAAGTGCCAGCGCGCCTATCAACCAGGAGCCAATCATCGGGAACATCGCGCAATCAACTTCTCGACATCGGCGCGGAGCCGATCGAGAGGTGCCTCCTCGGCCACGCGCCGGGGGTTGAAGACGATCCAGCAATTGGCTGGAAAACGGTGCTGCTCCAGACGAATGATCTCGCGCAGCCGGCGCCGGATACGGTTCCGATGGACGGACTTGCCGACTGCCCGCGGCAAGGTAAAGCCGAAACGTGGCCCGTCTGCGGGATCACGTTCCAGACAAAATGCGGCGAATAAACCAGTGGAGAGACGCCATCCCCGGTCGTAGACCAAACGAAAATCGGCAGGTCGGAGAAGGCGTACACGCTTAGGGTAAGAAAAAGAGTTCGGCGTCGTCGCGATTTCGGTGATGGCGATGTCAGGCGTAGCGATGAAACCGCAGGGCGGATCTAGTGCGACGCGCGAACCGCGCGCTCATCACTGACCGTCAGCTTCCAACGGCCCCGGGCGCGGCGGCGAGCCAGCACGTTCCGGCCGTCGACAGTGCTCATCCGGTTACGGAAGCCATGTTTCTTTGCCCGCTTGCGATTGTTGGGCTGAAATGTACGTTTGGGCATAGAAAATCCTCGGGCGGGAAGTACCGCAAATCCTAGTATAGGGGACGCTGGAGGGTTGTGTCAAAAGGCGGTGAAGCGTGTGTCGTCGGATGTTGACTCTGTCCAGAGGGCGGCATACATTGTAAATACAGTGTTCAGCTGGGATGCCTCCAATGAGAGCCATGTGGCCCGGCACGGGATCGCGCCCAGCGAGGTTGAGGAAGTGCTGAGGAGCGTCCCGGTCCAGGCAGGCTCAGATGATCGCGGCGGGGAGACGAGATTCCGGGCGATCGGCGAGACGGCAGCAGGAAGAGTGTTGGTCGTGGTCTACGTCGAACGGCAAGGGGCCATTCGACCGGTTACTGCCTTCCCGGCCAACAGACAATTGAGGAAATGGTATGCCGAAGAGCGAAAAACCCAACAAGACCGTCGATAAGAAGGGCCATTGGGCGGAGTGTTCCAATGAGGCAGAAGAGGCCGCTTGGTGGGAGCAGAACCAAGACTACATCCTGCGCAAATTCCGGGAAGACGCGCAGGCGGGCACGCTCAAACGGACCGCTACGGCTCTGGTGGGCGTAGAGACGCTCCCAGCCAAACCGATCTCCATCCGATTGCCCCAAGCTGATATCGCCCTGGCCCGCCAGCAGGCGGCCGAAAACGGGGTACCCTATCAAACCTGGCTGAAGCAGATCATCCACCGCGGCCTGCGCAAGACGGGCTAACATCAGCCGCACGCTGAAGAGCGCCCGGCCTTGACGCGCCCATCCGTCCAAACTACTCCTCAGGCAACTTCACAGCGACCGGACAACTGAAGGGCGTTCTGTCCGGCCGCATGCCGTACAAAATACCGGTTATCATACGTATGTGGCGAAGCTAACTTTGAGCGTGGACGGAGAGGTCATCGCACGGGCCAAAGGCTACGCCCGCCAGCACGGCTTGACCATCTCAAAAATGGTTGAAACCTACCTGGACACGGTGGTTGAGCCTCCTGTGGCCAGCATCGATACTCCGGTTCTTCGGGCAGTGCGGGGCATCCTGAAAGACGTCGACCTGGACGACTATCGCGATCATCTGGCCGAGAAGTATCGATGAAGCGCATCTTGTTCGACACCAATGTTGTGTTGGACGTTCTGCTGGAGCGGTCGCCATTCGCGGAACGGAGCGCTGCGGCCTGGGCGGTTGTCGAGAGGGGCGAGGCAAAGGGCTTTCTCGCGGCCCACGCCGTGACCACCATCCATTACCTCTTGAAGAAGCAGTTGGGTGACCGGAATGCAAAGAGTGTTCTGGCCGCTATCTTGACCGTCTTCACTGTGGCGACCGTCGATCACCGGATCATCACGGAAGCTTTCGGCCTGCCCATGGCGGACTTTGAGGATGCCGTGGCTGCCGGGGCGGCACGAGGCATGGGATGCGACTTGATCGTCACCCGCGACCCAACTGGCTTCGCCGAATCTCCAGTGCGGTTTGTGGCGCCGGATCAATTGCACGCAATTCTCAGCGGTGGGGCCTCGCAATAGCGAACGAGACGGCGGTCAGTTCGCCCAGTGCTGCGGCGGTCTTCGCATTGCCTCAACCAGCCCCCGCTACCGCGCCATCCGCCCAAACAACTCCTCCGCCACCTTCACCGCTGCTTCCGCCGCTGGGCGGTCCGGTTGTTCGCTGGCGTCGTTGTAGCCTTCCATTTCGCCCTTCGTGCCGCCGTCCTGGATGACGATACCGTCACGGCGGGCCAGCATGAAGACGCCCTTGTAGAAGACGCCGTAGTTCACCTCCGGCTGCGGGATCAGCCAGGCGATCTGGCCGCGGACCGGGACAATCGATTCGTCTTTCCACAGTGCCCGCGCGCCATAGCCAGTGCAGTTGATCAGCACTTTCTGCGGCAACGCGCTTAGCTCTGAGGGCGAGTGGAACTCCCGCATTTCCAGCTTGCCGCCCTCCACTAGAAAGTCGTTCACCAACTGGCGGGAGTAGCCGGCCACGTTGAACGTCAGCCCGGTGTCGCGGCGCGCGTAGCGGGTGGGGAACGGATGACTGCCCGGGGGCAGCACTTGCGGGCGTGGCGTCAGATCGGCTACACGGCTCTGATAGTGGGCAAAATCGAGCTCACCAGGCTGTGCTCCACCACGGCCACGCCCGAAGCCGCCCCCCGATGGGCTGTCGTCGGAAAGCATGTAGCGATCGGTCCATTCAATCGGATTACCGGACATACCCAGGAAGCTCTCGTAGGTGTGGAACGAATAGCGGCACATCTTCTCCCACAATGCCGGGAAATCGGGCGAGACGGCGCTGGCCAAGGCAACCCGTGAGTCGGGCGTCCAGGAGCCAGTGGCTCGCGCGGAACGCACCTCCGGCGGACGCTCCTTGGCATAGATGGTCACCTTCGCCCCGGCCCGCTGCAGCAGAATGGCGGCGGTCAACCCCAGCGCCCCGCAGCCGATGACGCCCACTTCGCGCTCGCCCGTGCCCATTGCCTTCTCCACCGCCAGGGCACCGGAGCCCCAGGAGAGTGACCAGCCACTGCCGCCGTGCCCGTAGTTGTGGACGACGGTCTTGTCGCCCACACGCTCGACATCCAGGCGCGGACCGGCGGCGCGGAAAGGACGCACGCAGACCGTCACGCGGAAAATCCGGTCCGTGTGGGCCCGGATGGGCGCGAGCTTGGGCACGGGATCGAAAGTGGGCAGCGCCCCGGCCGCAGGTGCCGGTGGAGTGGCCGCAGTCTTCACCTGACGCGCACAACCCGTCAACCCCGCCAGCGCCGTGCCGCCCAAAAACTGTCGTCGATCCATGGCACCCCTTGTCGAACAAGAATTGGAAACATCCAAGTCTGCCGGTCGGGGGCAGTTGCGGTGCCAGACAGAGCGCCGATCCTCGGGTAATGCTTAATTTAGCAAACCCCGCTTGGATGGGTGCTCGATCAACAGTGAACTACTCCGCCCGCAGAGCGATCATCGGGTCCACTTTGCTGGCCTTGCGTGCTGGCAGGTAGCTGGCCAGCGCGGCCGCCGCAATCAGGCCCAACGACACTGCGCCATAGGTCAGCGGATCGCCGGGACTTACCTCATATAGCAGCGACTGCATCAGCCGGGTCAGCGCCCAAGCGGCCGCCAGACCGCAGACAGCACCGGTGGCGGAGAGCACCAAGCCATCGCGCACAAACATACCCGTGACACTGGGCAACGGCGCGCCCAGCGCAAGCCGGATGCCGATCTCGCGGGACCGTTGCGACACGGAATAGGAGATCACGCCGTAGATGCCGATCACGCCCAACAGCAGCGCCATGGCTCCAGCAATGGTGAGCAGCGCCATCGTGAACGAAGCACGCGCGAGGGACTTGTCGTAGACGGCGCCCAAGGTCTGCATGTTCGCGAGCGGGAGGTTGGCGTTTTCGCTCCAGATGGCCCGCTGGAGCTCGCCCTGGAAGCCGGCGGAGCCGGCGCGCGGTGTGCGGATCAAAAACGCTACGCTCCGCCGCACTGAGACTGGACTGCCCTGGAAGTTGTTCACCAGTAACGGCCAGTAGACAATGCTGGGGGCCTTCTGATCGACGCCATTGTCGCGGAGGTCAGCCACGACGCCCACTACCTCGAACCAATCACTATTGGGGCCCGGACGAATGCGCTTGCCGAGAGCGTTCTGCGGACTGCCCCAAAGCTCATAAGCCATGTTGCCGGATACCAGGCAGACGGGAATGCGCTTATAGGTCTCGGCCCAAGTCATGTCACGCCCCGCTAGCAGACGGCTGCCCGCGGTCGCAAAATAGCCGGGTGAGACGTGCTTGTAGCGACGGATGGGCGGAATGGAATCCGGTTGATACTGCTTGTCCTGAGCGTAGACCGGGTCGTTGGAGCCATTCACCATCGGCAGGTTGTCGACTAAGCCCACGCTGGAAACTCCGGCAATAGAGGCCACCCTTCCGGCCATCCGCTGCTGGACCCGGATCACCTGCTCCGGGTCCTTGACGTGGGACGGCGGCAGATAGATGCGAACGGTCTGCAATTGGCCGGCACCGGAAAACCCCGGGTCCACGTTGCGCAACGCCTGCACGGAACGGATCATCAGGCCGGAGCTGATCAACAGCACCAAGGCCAATGCCACCTGGACCACCACCAGGAGGTTACGGGCGCGATGGCGCTCACGGCTGGAACTGGCGGACCGGCCGCCGCGCAGTGCATTCACCAGTTTCGGGCGGGCGTACTTTAGCACCGGAACGAGCCCGAAGATCAGCCCCGATAGCAAGGAGATGGCCATCGAGAAGGCCAGTGCCCAGGGGTCCAGCGAAATCTGATCCATCCGAGGCAACTGCGCAAATCCCGAGGCCAGCAGGGTCTGGAGTGCCCCGTAGGCCACGCCGACGCCCAACGCTCCTCCGGCTAACCCGAGGGCCATACTTTCCAGCAGCAGTTCGCTGGCGATGCGGCCCCACCCGGCCCCCAGCGCGGCGCGAACCGCCAGTTCATGTTGGCGGCCGTCCGCCCGCACCAGCAGCAGGTTGGAGATGTTGGCGCAGGCGATCAGTAACACCAGCCCGACCGTGCCCATCAGAACCCACAGTGTCTTGCCGACATCACCCAGCAGATCATCTTTCAGCGTACGGAGATTAGGAGTGAGCCGGGCATCCTCGATCATCTTCAGGCTGAACCCGGGTGGCGGCGGAAACCGCTGCACGTCCAGTTTCAACAGGCGCGCCACATCAGCGCGGGCCTGCTCCATCGTGACGCCGGGCTTTAGACGGGCCACGCCCTGATAGTTGAAGCCAGCCAGGAATACCTCCGCCCGGTTCACGGGCAATGGAAGCAGCAGCGACACCCGTTCGTCCATGAACTGGAAGCTCTTGGGCAGCACGCCGATCACTTCGTAGGCGTCGCCGTCCGCCATTATGCGGCGGCCCAGCACGTTCGGGTCCGCACCAAAGCGCGACCGCCAGTAGCCATCGGCCAGCATCACGGTCTTGGGGCTCTTGGTGTCGTCATCATTCGGGCCGAAGGCACGACCCAGTGCAGGTGGCACCTTCAGCAGGGGCAGGAAGCGATGGGTGGCCCTGATCGAACGAACCTCTTCCGGTTCGGCCAAACCGGTGATACTCACGGTGCCTGATCGCCACAGGGTCACATCCTCGAATACACGTCCCTCCTCGCGGTAAGTGAAGTAGAGCGATTGAGACATGTTGAGATCGGTCATGTTGACCCCCGGGGCGCTGTGCCACAGCGCGATCAACTGTTCCGGGTCCGGGTGCGGGAGTGGCTTCAATAGCACCCCTTCGATGATGCTGAAGATCGCCGTATTGGCCCCGATGCCGATGGCCAGCGTCAGCAATGAGACGGCCGTGAACATCGGGGACCGCGCCAGGCGACGCAGCGTGGGCAGCAAGGGAGCAAGGATGGATCGCAAACGGGCCTCCTGGCGGGCAGGGCTCGATTCGCCACCCGCTGCGACAAACTACGCTACAGAATAGCTAAGGTTCACTTTTTCTCCACTTCCGCTGGGACGAATGCGGGGCCGCGTGGTCAGCGGATGCGATAGACCGAATAGGCAGCGTTGGACCAGACGGGCGCTTGCCCCGGCAGCTTCGCCTTCGACAGCACGAGATAGTCAATGCCCCGGGCGGCCATCAGCGGCACGCGGTCCGGGGTGAACGTGGGCACCAGCATCTCATTCCACCGCCGCCACCATTCGCGTGAATAGACGGGGAAATAGTTCACCTGCCCGCCCGCTTTCCAATCGACATAAAGCGCCCGCAGCGCGCGAGCGCGAAAGACGCCGGGAGGCAAGCGGCGGCCCTCTTCCGGAAACAGGAACACCGCCTCGGGAGGCGTCTCCTGGCGCGCCCACTGCGTCAGTTCGCGCAAGGCCGGAGTCTCGATCGGTGCAGGCAGCTTTTGCACTGACGCCGGATAGAGCGCAATCGCCACCCAGACCACTCGCTCCCAACCGCGGGTCCGGTACGCCGCGATGCCCGCCAGAATCACGCCGAACAAAATGCAGTAGAGCAACGCCCGCATCGGCTGCAATTGCGGCATCAGTGCCCAGCGCATTTTTTCGAGCAGCAGGTAAGAAGCCGGGATGGTGAGCAGGCCGATCACCACCATCAACCCCATCAGCCGCCGCAATGGAAACTCCGGCCCGATCCGCCACAGCGCCACAAAACAGACCAGACACGCAAGTGGATAGTGCCAGGCATACTGGGCACCCCACACCGAGACCCAGTTGTAACTGGCCCGCATCATCTGCAGCTCAGCATGGTCATCGGCCAACCGGCTGAACAGGTTCTGGTGTTCCTGGATCCCCACCTGCTGGGACGCGAGCAGCACCAGCAGCCCGCCCGCCGCCAGCAGCGGCACCCACAGTTGCCAGCGCCGCGCAAACAAGAGCGCCGCCAGCCAGAACGGCCACACCGCCGGAGCATGATAGAGCACCGCCAGTCCACCCGCAGCACCGGCCGCCAGCCAGCGCCCCTGCGCCGCCAGCCCCATGGAGAACAACAGCAGTCCGATGGCATAGCCGCGCGGCACCGGCTCATATTCCACGGCCAGCACGGCCGGCCCCATGATCGTCGCTCCGGCGCCGGAGACCGCCGCCACCAACAGCGCCGCCCAATCGGGCAACTTGGCCGCCCGGGCGATCAGGAAGACTCCCAGCAAGCCCAGGGCGCGGCACAGCACTTGCTGCCCCGCAAGAATCCACTCAAAGTCAGCACCACTCATCCGCTTCAAAGCCAGCGACACCTCGTCGTAGATCGTGAATGTCAGGTGGGCGCCGGTAGTCAGCAGATCTTGCGCCAACGCCGCCGGGTGGTAGAGATGCTCAAAAACGGGAACGTATATCTGAGTGTCCGACTGCAGGTACGTGTGGCCCGGTACGAAGAAGAATTGCAGCAGGGTGAGAGCGGCGATGGCCGCTGAAATCACCAGATAGCGCAGGGTCATCCGGGAAGCGGCGATCCTATTGAACCGGAGTCTTTTCCAACTGCTGCTTGGCCCACAGGCGGTTGGGGTTCAGCTCCAGCGAGCGTTGGAAGGCTTTGCGGGCATCAGCATTGCGGTTCAACTTGCGCAACACCACGCCCATCCACAGGTGAATTTCGGCCGACTTCGGATTCAGCTTGAGGGCCTTCTCCAGATCTGCCAGCGCCTTGTCCGCGCCGCCGCCAAACTGGGACGGCAGGTAATAGTTGCCGACGCCATGGCTCATCCAGGCCTCCGCCGACTTGGGGTCCAGTTCCAGTGCCTTGTTCACCGCTTCCAGCGCACACTTGCCGTGCTTGATGCCGGCCAGCACGTTGGCCGGAATCACTTGGCCGCACAGCGCTCCCAGGATGCGATGATGCTCAGCTTTCTTGGGGTCCAGTTGCACGGCGCGCTCGGCGGCCTTGATGCCGGATTCGGCGGCCCGCGCCGCACCTTCTTTATCCCGAAGCTCCAGCGCCACTTCTGAGAGATACGATTCCGCCACCGCCAGCGCATATTGAGCGGCGGCATCGTTGGAGCCCCGCGTGGCCGCCGCGGCCAGGGAGGGAATCAGTTTTTCAATCGCCGCCCGGTCCTGGGCGTCGCGAGCTTTCTCCAGGTCCCCAGACGCGGCCAGCGCGGTGGCGGCCAGAAGTGGCATGAAGACGCGCATCAAATTTTCCTCTTCATCTCTCTGTCTAGTGTAAACGCGCCGGTCTAAAGCGTCGCAACCTTGCGATGCCCCAGCAGGAACCACAAACCGACGCAGACCAGCACCGCTCCGTTCAGCCCCAACGCCACCGGGGCAGTCAGATAGGGAATCAACGATCCGGTGGCCAGCGAGCCCATCGGCATGCCACCACGGAAAGCCATATTGTAAATGCTCATCACGCGGCCACGGATGTTGTCCGGCGTGATCAACTGCACCAGCGAACTGATCAATGCAAAGCACATGATCAGCGCCGCGCCCGCCACAAACACCAGCGCCGCCGTCACCCAGAGATTCGTGGACATCGAGAAGCCCATGATGATCAGGCCCAGCAACGTCATGATCATCAACGCCGCCCGGCCCTTCTTCGGCATCTGGCTGGTGGAAGCCACCAGCAGAGCACCGCAAATTGAGCCCACACCCGAAATGCTCAACAGCATCGAGAACGTATC
>JBIKMK010000742.1:0-2630 GCA_044359315.1 Bryobacteraceae bacterium
GGAAAGAAGATGGATCAGAAGGCGACAAAGGCGGTCAAAACCGGAGAGTACTTCATCGTGCGCGCCGGGGTGCCGCATTTTGAAGGGTCACAAGGGGAGACGCTGATCATCGGCTCCGCGTTGGGCGGATGGAAGACGCAGCCGCTCGAATAGCGTTCGCGGGAAATGAGGGAATAGTGCGGGAATGGAGAGAAGGGCCAAAGGAAGAAGGCAGGAGGGGACAGTGATGCCCCCTCCTATCAGCGGTCCGGCTTAGTACGGGTTGGCGTTGGCCGGATGACGGATGACGGTGAAGCCAGTCAGTTGCACGCTATCAGTTCCCGGCGTCAGCATGGTGCCGTAGAACTCGATCAGCGCCGCTTGGGTGGGCGTAGCGGAGGCAGTGTTGGAAGAGACGGTGAAGTTGTAGACACCAGATCCCCAGCTCTGCGTGCCCCAGTGGAATCCACCACCATAGATGGCCACATCGGATTTGCCGACCACCAGCCGCTCCGCCTTGTTGACGTTGGTGGCGATCAGCAGGCCGGGCCCGTAGGCGATGCCGATATTCCAGTCCGAGTTGGTGCCGGTGTGGAGATAGTTGAAGTGAACCTCGATCCGGTCGCCGGCATCCAGGTAGAACTCCGGAATGAAGCAGGATCCCAGCAGAGCACTGGTGGTGGTGCTACCCCCGGTAGAGTTGCAAACGATCTGAGAGAGCGTGTGACGCTGACCCGCGTCCATGGTCTTGCGGGTTTGCTGGGCGGTGTTGTACCAGAAGTCACCATTGAAGCGAACATCCGGGTCGGTAGGTGAACCGAAGTCGCGAATGGCCGCTTGGGTGCTGGTGGTCTGGGTTTGCAGACCTCTCACCTGGAACACGCCGGTGGAGCTGACGTTGGCCAGTTCGGTGCCGTTGGTCGCCAGCCAGCGCATCAGCGTATTGGTGCCTTGCGCCGGGCCGCCGCGCACCGCGACGGTGGTGGAGCCGGCCGCGTTGCTATCCCAGAAGTAGGCGGTGCTCAGCGATTGGTTGTTGCCGACACTGATGCGCCGGTTGGCCGGATCCCACGACAGGGCCGCCGATGAGTTGGCCATGTTGCCGCTGGAGTCCACATACGGAATCGAACCCGTGGGGAAGCCGGTAAACAGACAGGTGTTCCAGACCGCGTCGGTTCCGTTCGAGGTGAGGCAGCGATTGGCCGATCCCAGCGGCAGACGCGCCCAGCGCGCCGTGGTGCCGGTGCCGACAATCACATCACCGCGGGCCACCGTGCCAGGCGTTGTGTCCGAGTGCAAGGTGCTTAGAAGGCCGTGGCCGGATCCACCACCGCCGACCGTCAACCGGGCGTCACTATCGGTGACGAAGCGGTTGGTGGAGGATGGTACGCCGGAGGTGCCCAGCAGAGCACCTTTTTCGGCGGTCGTCGGGTCGTTGGCGCTTGAGTGGGTGGGAAAGTTCAGCGACAACTTCGATTCCGTAATGCCCGCCGTGGACGACACGTTGAAGTTGGTGATGACGTTCCCGGCGATGCCGGGGTTGGGATAGGTTCCCGTCAACATGCCGCCAGCGGTGCCCACGGGTGTGGAATCCACCGTCAAGCGGTAAGAAGCGAGAATCGAATCGCCCGTTTGTGGCGTCGCGGCCGTGGCGAAAGTGATGGTCGTGCCGCTGACACTGTAATCGGTGGGGTTCCTTTGCAGAACACCATTGCGGTAGAGCGTCAAACTGGTTGCGGGCTGCGGCGTGCTGGCCAGGATGAAGACCCGGTTCGCACCATTGATGGCCCCGGCCGGAGCCTCATTATCCACAAACCCGGGTCCGCCGCCTGGCGTGCAGGCCACGGTGGAACCATCGACGCGCACACAGTCGGTGGAATTGCCGCTGGCACTGGCGATGGCACCCGTGCTGCTGATCACCGCGGTGCGGCCATTGGTGTACGGCGTGCCTTTCACCGGCCGGTTGTCCAGCTCCGTTTGGAGTCCCGTCACTTCCGGGATGGTGACGGTCGTCAGAGCCGACGTCAGCCCGCCGGTCAGGGCACTGGGCGGTGCCGCCAACCTTACGTCTTTCAACCGGAGTGTACCGGTGCTGGGCGCAACCGACCAATACTCAGTGAACTGGATCCGCCCGTCTGAGTTGAACTTCACCAGATAATAAGCTCCATCAACGTTGGTGGTGGGGGCCAGCTGCACGCGCAGGTTGCCTCCCGCCACTCGCACAACAATGGATTGGGTAAGAATGGTTGAGCCGTTTGAAGCATCAAACGATTTCCATTCGACGAAGGCGAAGCCGTCAAAACGCGAGCCGTCCGCCTTATACAAAGTGTCTTGAATCGTGGTCAGCGGCGGCTGCGCAGCCAGCCGGGATGCGCCGATCGCAGCCGCCAGGGTCAACCAAGCCAGCCGTAAGCGCCAATTTGCGGGCATTCCGAAATCCTCCGGGCACGAGTTTCCATCGAACTCGCGCCGGGGCCCGTCACACGAAAATGCCAAGCCATTGAAAAATAGGCTGAAAAACCTTACGGCGGATCGTGATCAGCCCAGCCGGCCCACAAGAGACCAGCAGTCGCCAGCCCTAACCTCTCATTGGTGACGCACTTGGCTCAGCCCCACCTTCGGGCTTCAGCGCAATCAAGCCGAACCGTTGC
>JBIKMK010000743.1:0-2629 GCA_044359315.1 Bryobacteraceae bacterium
AAGTCCGACGTTCCCTCCCCCAGCGGCACCCATTGCACGGCAATGCCTTCGGGGTGCTCGTAGACCACCGAGTCCCGCAGGTGGAAGGTGACGGCCAGCGGGGCCAGATGCTCAATCGTGGTGGCTGGGTCTTCGAAGACGAAGACGGGATTGCCGGTGTCGAGGTAGCTGCCGACAAACTCTTTGCCCGCCATCTCGATCACCTGGCGCGTCTCCCAGGCTTGCAGCTCCTTGTGATTCTCCAGGCCGATCTTGACGCCGGCATCCATTACCTGGCTGCGGACTTCGCGCAGCACTTTCACCGTGGTCTCGATGTGCTTCTCCACTGGACCGGGCGGCATGGCGCGCCGGTCCGAGGCCAGCAGCGCGCGCACGATGGGCGACCCGGTGGCCGCTGCGCGCTCAATGTTCTTGCGCAGCGTCGCGACGTTGGACGCATAGGCATCGGCGGTCTTGGGCAGGATGGTGCCGCCGCCGGTTTCGACGCGGAGCTTCGCTTCCTGGGTCCATTGCCGGACCTCCGCCCAATGCTTGGGGTCCATCACGCCAGGGTCCAGCGAATCCTGCAGGAAGATGGCGTCCAGCTTCTGCTCGATACACCAGTCGATCAGCTTCCGGTCATTCCAGCGCTGGAAGCGCAGGCAATAGGTGTTGATCCCCAGCGGCCACGGGTCAGCCGGAGGCGCGGCGGCCACGGCCGAAGCGGCCAGCGCGGAAGAGAAGAAGGTGCGACGGGTCATGAAAGCTCCTGGGGTATCGGCCGCGGACGGGTTCAGGGTTTGCTCAACAGCTCTTTCACGGCCTGCGTGATCACGGGCGCGGCTTCCGGGCCAATCGAGTTCACTTCGCCGTAGAGGCGCTTAGTGGCGTTATTCAGCCAAGGAGCCTGATTGTCCCATTCGGCCTTGGGGATGATGTAGCCGATTTCGTCGTTGGTTAGGCCCAGCACCATGCGATATGGCGCTTTCATCATCGTCTTGACGCCCGGCTCGATCGGGGCATCGGGGAAATCCGCGCCCGGGTAACGGACGACGCCGCCCAGGCTCAACTCCGGGTAGAGCTCCCCCGGAATGGCCGCCGCTTCCAGCAGCGGTTTACCCCGGTACATGATCCGCAACAGACCAACCGGGGTGGTGCTCACCTTGTCCGGACCAAAGGCCTTCCGTCCCTTGTAAAGATTCGCCGCCGCGGCTTGCACAAACCCTGGATTGGAGACCGGGATCTTCACCAGCGTCTCCTGATAGGTGACTTTGCTGGACCCGGAAGGGCGCGTCTTGAGAATGGTGTCGACCACGATATCGGCCACCTGATTGCCGATCACTTCGGCCAGGCGGAATGAATCCGGGGGGGCGATTTCGTTGTAGCGTGGGTCACGTACCTTGACCCCCAGCGGCGTCATCAGACCGCCCAAGGAGCCATTGACGAAAATGGTGACGCCACCCAGGCGGGACTCCGTGTCGCGGGCCAGCGCCCAAGGGAAGTCCGCGGTGAGCAAAGTATTCTTGGACCCAAGCGCTTCCGGATGGTTGGCCCAATTGATCAACGTCGCGATGCCCCGGCCATTGCCACGGGTGAGGCGCAGGATCACCAGTTCGTCGTCGAGCAGCACCGGCGGGCGGCTATCGCGCATATAGCTGGCCAGCTCTGGCGGATGCGTCTTGGTGATGGTCAGTTTGGCACCGCGCATCGACTTCAGCGCCGCCTGCGCCGCTTCGATGGTCCGCCGGACCACCAAGGCGTTGTACTCTTCATTGATTCCGCTGACCCCCGGCGAGGGGCCCCACAAGCCCAGTGTGTCCGGCGTCTCATGACTGTGCGTCGCGGCCACGATCACCTGCGCTTGCGGCACGCCCGCGCGGATCTTTTGCACGTCATCAAAGAACAGGCCGATCGAATCGACAGAGCACAACACCACCGGCGGACCACCGGAACGCATGGCGAGACACCGCGCGTAGAGCTCATCATGGACGCCCGTGGCCACGCGATTGTTGCCGAAACCGGCCATGTAGACCGGTTTGGCCGGGTCCATCGCCGGGGTGATGCTTCGTGCCGCGGCTCCCGCCTGGATGCCGCCCTGGACGGGTAGCGAACACAGCAGCGGCAGCAAGGCCACAGTCGGAAAAGTGAATAGCCGGATCAACCTGGAACTATAACATTGCTGATGCAGCGGGCCCAAGCGCAAGCGGTTTGGCCAGGCGGTTTGGCCGGGATTACGCGCGCGGGTGGCGCAGGCTGGTGGCCAGATTCTGGAGCCCGTCCACCAGCCGGTCCACCGCGTCCACACCCTGGCCGGCCTGTTCGTCCAGACGAGCTTCAATGCGGGCCAAAGCTTCTTCGATGGCGGTTAACCGGCGGTCCATCATGCCGCCCGATCCGCCCAGGGGAGGGGTGGTGCGGATCGGGGCGGCGGCTAATTTGCCAGCGGACGGCACCCCAGGGGGAGGAGGAGTAACCGGGGGCGTCCGCTTGCTCATGTAATCTTCGAGTAACGACTGGACTTCGTCGCGACGCAGCGCCGCTTCCTTGGCAAAATCGGGCGGTTCGGCCGCAGCTGGAGCTTTCTCCGGGCGAAGACGCGCCGGAGCTGCTGCCGCCGCACCATTGCCCGTGGATTTCTTACAAGTCATCG
>JBIKMK010000109.1:0-9468 GCA_044359315.1 Bryobacteraceae bacterium
GGGAACATCATCCGCTTTAGTGCCGCAACACTTCCGCGCATCCACTAGAATCAAAAGAACAGGTATGGCCACCCGAAAGCGTCAAAAAGCGGCGTACATGATCTCGGCGGTTTCCGAGCAGTACGAGATCCATCCGCAAACGCTGCGTCTTTATGAGCGTGAAGGCTTGCTGAAGCCCTCCCGCAGCGACGGCAACACGCGGCTTTATACCGACGAAGACCTGGTGCGCCTGGAAGTGATCCTGAAGTTGACGCGGGAGATGGGCGTCAATCTGGCGGGCGTCGAGATCATTCTCAACATGCGGGAGCGCATGGAAGCGATGCAGAAACAGATCGAGGAATTCATGTCCACCTTGAACCATGAACTCTCCTCCCGCATCATTGTCCGGCACGACCCGCCGTCCAACGCCCTGATCCCGGTGGCGCGATCGGTCAGCATGGATGATGAGCCGCGGCCGACGCGCAAGACGCGCGGCTAATCCTGACCCTGGCAGGCTGTGGCGAAGGCCCAAGAGACCGCTTGCTGACGCGCACGGCTCAGTAGAATCAGTGCGTTATAGGGCCGCTCGCCGCAATTAAGTGGGTATTGCCACGGGCTGCTAGGCTCGGAACCTTACTCGATCAACGCCGCTCAAACTGCTAAACTCGCGGGCAGTCCCTTGGAGCCCCAACAAAAGCTAGGCCACTATGAGATCCAGTCCCGTCTGGGGGCTGGCGGCATGGGGGAAGTCTATCTGGCGCGGGACACGCGGCTGAACCGGCTGGTGGCCATCAAGACGCTATTGCCCAGCTTTGCGGCGGACGAAGGACGCTTGAAGCGGTTTCTGCAGGAAGCCAAAGTCACCTCGGCCCTGAACCATCCCAACATCGGCCATCTTTATGAGATCGGCGAGGTGGACGGCACTTACTATCTCGCGCTCGAATACATCGAAGGGCCGACTCTGGGCGCGCGGCTGCGATCCGGTCCGCTTCCGCTGGCTGAACTGCTCGATCTCGCCGTCCAAGCTGCCGATGCGTTGGCCGAAGCGCACTCACGCGGCGTGCTGCATCGCGACATCAAGCCGGACAACCTCATGATTGACCGGCGCGGGCAGCTGAAGGTGCTCGATTTTGGCCTCGCGCGGATGGAAGCGGAAGCGCCGGCTGATACCTCCGCAACGCTGACGCAAGCCTTAACCAACCCCGGCTTCGTGATGGGCACGCCGCGCTACATGAGCCCGGAGCAGGCGCTAGGCCGACCGCTCGATGGCCGGTCGGATCTCTTTTCGCTGGGTGTCGTGCTCTACCAGATGGCCACCGGAGCCCTGCCGTTCCACGGCCAGACGACGCCCGAGCTGACCAACGCCATCATCAATCACGCGCCCTTGCCGCCCATCCAGGTGAACCCGCAAGTGCCGGCCGAACTCGAGCGAATCGTCCTGCGGGCCATCGAGAAAGACCCCGGCATGCGCTACCAGAGCGCGGCGGATCTGCGGTCCGACCTGAAGCGACTGAAGCGCGACACCGAATCCGGCCAGCAGGCCGCTACCGCCGCGATCCCGGTAGCCGCACCACCCGCGCGCGCAGGCAAGCTGATCTGGATCAGTGCCGCAGTACTGCTGGTGGCGGCAACTGCCGCTTCGTTCGTGCTGTTGCGCCCGAAGCCGGTCCCGAAGGCCGGTGGTGAGATCACCCTGACTCCGATCCTGACCTCGCCCACCCGCGAAGTGCAGCCTGCCATTTCACCCGACGGCCGCACCGTGGCTTACGCGTGGGATGGCGAACCGGGCAAGAATTTCGACATCTACGTAAAGCTGATCGACGCGGGCAATCCGCTGCGGCTCACCGATACACCCGAGAACGAAAACTGGCCCCTCTGGTCGCCTGATGGCAAGTATGTTGCCTTTCAGCGCGAAAAGGGTGACCGCGTGCAACTGGTGTTGATACCGTCGCTGGGCGGTGTCGAACGCATCTTGATTGATCAGGCGCAGGTTCGCGAGGCTGAATCCGGCGGCATGCGGCTCCTCTATGGATGGCATCCCGATGGCAAGAGCATTGCCTATGTGTCTTCAGGTTCTCCGGAGCCGATGGGGATTATGTCGGTCGAAATCGAATCGGGAACCCGCCGGCGGTTGACCACGGCACCAACTGGTATCTATTCGGAGGCGGCACCGGTCTTTATGGGCGATGGCTCACAGCTGGCCTATATCCGATTCCAGCAGTTCTTGTCGGGTTCGGTGGAACTATTTGACCTCAAGACGAACCATTCGCGGACGGTTCTGGCGAGCATGGGCAGCATCCGAACAATGGCTCGCTTGAATGAGCATGAGCTGTTGATTTCGCCCGGCTCGGGGTTGAATGTCCGGCTCCTGCGGTTGGATGAGGGGGTCACCAGGGCCTCCGGGCTACCTGTGGGTACCCGGTTCCCCTCGGTTTCTGCCAATGGGCAGCGGATGCTGGTGGAACAGGCCTCGGTGGACTACAACATCTGGCACGCGGCGGTGGACGGGAAGGGGCGTGGCGGCGCGCCGGCCTTGTGGATCGGGTCGACCTACGCCGACTATGACCCGCGCTACCGGCCTCAGGGCGACCGGATTGCCTTTGTGTCCCGAAGAACCGGCCAGTCCGCTGTGTGGCTGAGTGACCGCGATGGCCGCAATCAACAGCCCCTGGCCGGCGGCGCTGCTGGTGGGTCGTTGAACTGGTCACCCGACGGGCAATGGCTGGCCTACGATGGGCGGGTTAACTTTGTCGCTCAGATCTGGATCGTCTCAGCCCAGGGCGGGGCACCGCGGCAGTTGACGATGGATCAGTTTGAAAACATTGTCCCCAGTTGGTCTCACGACGGCCAATGGATCTACTACTCCTCCATGCGGACGGGCCGGCTGGAGGTGTGGCGGATTCCGGCGGCGGGCGGCGCTTCCGAACAGATCACTACCCAAGGCGGCTTTGATCCCATTGAATCCGCCGATGGCGCGTATCTCTATTTCTCCCGTAGCCGGGAAGAGCCGGCGCTGGTCCGGCGGGCCAAGGACGGAACCGAAGAGGTGTTGATTCCCAAGCTGTCCGGCCGCTTCTGGACCCTCGCCAAAGACGGCGTCTACTTCGCCAGCGCCGCCAAGGACCGGCTGCTGTTTTTTGACTTGGCCTCGCGGAAGACCCGTGAGGTGCTGCCCATCACCAAACCCATCCTGCTCACCCAGCGCCACATCTCGGTTTCTCCGGATGGCAAAGAACTTCTGTGGGTGCAAGTGGACGCGGAGAGCTCCGACATTATGCTGGTGGAGAATTACCGCCCGTAGCTACCGGTCGACCAGGGCCTGACGGACCACCAAGGGTTCCTTCGAGATGACAGTAAGGTACGCCCGCGCGGCCGAATCCGGCTGGCGTCCGCCTTGTTCCCATTCCTGGAGTGCACGTTTGCTGATGCCATAGGCGCGCGAGAATTCAGACTGCGACATCTTTACCTGCCGTCGAATGGCTTTCACATCCACTGGCTTGGGCCAAACCTGCTCTAGTTCGATCTCGCCGCGCTGGTGGGATAAAACTTGCTGCATCCCATCGATCAAATCCGCACCGAGGGAGGTGGAGTGCGGCTTCAGGGGTTGTCCGGTTTTGATTCTGGGCATGTTCAATTCCCTCTTCATTGCGGCGTGTCCATGCCTCTCTCGACTATACCGCATTGCGGTATAGCGGCAAAACGTAACGCCACGGCCCTTGCTACCCGCCCCGCAAACGCAATATAGTCCTCTTCATGAGCCGCACGATCAGAATTTGGGGAGTTGTGTGTGCTCTGGCCTGTCCGCTGGCGCTCGCGGCCCAGACTGCGCCCACTGCTGGCGGCGGTGTGCCGGGCAAAACGGCGATTCAGCGCTACTGCCTGGGCTGTCACAACACGCAATCGAAAGCGGCCAATCTTGCCCTCGACACGGTAGTGAACGCGCCCGCCGGCCAAAACCCGGCGGAGTGGGAGAAAGTCGTCAAGCGGCTGCGGGGACGGTCGATGCCGCCCGCTGGGCTGCCGCGGCCGGATGAGCAGACGTATCTGACGCTTCAGGCCGGGCTCGAAAAGACGCTCGACGCGCAGGCGCTGGCCAGCCCCAATCCCGGGCGCACCGATACGTTCCGCCGGTTGAACCGCACGGAGTACCGCAACGCCATCCGCGATCTGTTGGCGCTGGATGTCGATGTCTCCTCGCTGCTGCCCGCGGATGACGCCAGCCACGGCTTTGACAACGTGACGGTGGGGACGCTGTCGCCCACGCTGCTGGAACGGTACCTGGCGGCCGCGCGGCGCATCAGCCGGTTGGCGATCGGCATTGCGCCCAAGGCTCCGGGTGGGGACACGGTGACGCTGGTTCCCGATCTGACACAGGAGGATCATTTTGAGGATCTGCCGCTGGGCACGCGTGGCGGGGCCGTGGTGCAACACACGTTTCCGGTGGACGCCGAATACGAGATCCAACTGCGGCTCCAACGCGATCGCAATGAGCATGTCGAAGGCCTGACGGCCAAGCATCAGGTGGAACTGATGCTCGATGGCGAGCGGGTGGCGCTGTTCACCGTGGAGCCACCGCCTCCGGGGAAAGATCATAGCCAGTCCGATCAACACTTGCGTCTGCGCTTGGCCATCAAGGCCGGGCCGCATGCGGTCAGCGTCGCCTTCCCGAAGCAGACCTCCGCGCTCCAGGAAACGGAGCGCCAACCCTACCAGGCGTTCTTCAACATGGACCGTCACCCGCGGCCGCAGCCCGCGCTCTATCAGGTCTCGATCAACGGGCCTTATGGAGCCAAAGGGGCGGGCGAGACACCCAGCCGCGCGCGCCTGTTCGTGTGCCGCCCGGCCAGTCCCGGACAGGAAGAGGCGTGTGCTTCAAAGATCCTGTCCACGTTCGCGCGCCGTGCCTACCGGCGCCCCGTCACCGACACGGACGTGGCGGTTCCGATGAAGTTCTTCCGGCAGGCTCGCCCGGAAGGCGATTTCGACAATGCCATCGAGATGGCTGTCCGGGCCGTGCTGGTGAGCCCGGAGTTCATCTTCCGGGTAGAGCGCGACCCGGAGGGCATCGCGGCCGGCACCGCGTACCGCGTCAGCAATCTCGAACTTGCCTCCCGCCTCTCGTTCTTCTTGTGGAGCAGCATCCCGGATGATGAGTTGCTCGACGCGGCGGTGCGCGGCGATCTCGCGAAGCCCGAGGTGCTGGAGCGGCAGGCCCGGCGGCTGCTGGCCGATCCACGGTCGCGCCAGTTGGCCAGCAACTTTGCCGGGCAGTGGCTGTATCTGCGCAACCTGAACTCGATCCTGCCGGACATGCGTTTGTTTGCCGGGTTCGACGACAACCTCCGCCAATCGTTCCGGCGCGAAACGGAGCTGTTCTTTGAAAGCATCATGGCGGAGGACCGCAGTGTGCTGGATCTGCTGCGCGCCAACTACACGTTCCTGAATGAACGGTTGGCCAAGCATTACGGCATCCCCTACGTCTACGGTAGCCACTTCCGCCGCGTTGAACTGACGCCCGAATCGCAGCGCGGCGGCCTGCTGCGGCACGGCAGCATTCTCACTGTGACCAGCTACGCCACCCGGACCTCGCCTGTGCTGCGGGGCAAATGGATTCTCGAAAACATCCTGGGCGTGCCGCCGCCTCCCCCACCGCCCGCCGTTCCCGCGTTGGGCGAAAAAGCCTCCACCGGCAAGCCGCTCACCATGCGGGACCGGTTGGCGGAGCACCGCAAGAATCCGGCCTGTTTTGGCTGCCACCAGTTGATGGACCCGGTCGGGTTCTCGATGGAAAACTACGACGCCGTGGGCCGCTGGCGCACGACGGAAGATGCGGTCCGGATTGACGCCTCCGGCGGGCTGCCGGATGGGAGTAAATTTGTAGGGGTTGGCGGATTGCAGCAAGCGCTCCTTGCGCGGCCGGAAATGTTTTCGTCGGCACTGGCCGAAAAGCTAATTACGTACGCGCTGGGCCGGGGTGTGGAGACCTACGATGCTCCCGCCATCCGGCAGGTGTTGCGGCAGAGTGCGGCGGAAGATTACCGGTTCTCGTCGTTCATTTTGGGCGTGGTTCGGAGTGCCCCATTTCAAATGCGGCGCAGTTTGTAGCGGGAGGTAAGATGTTCATCACCAAGAAGGCTCTGCCGCGGCGGGCGCTGTTGCGCGGCGCTGGAGCAACGCTCGCGCTGCCACTGCTCGACGCCATGATGCCCTCCATGACGGCGCTGGCGGCTTCGCCCGTGAAGCCCGTGAAGCGGCTGGGCTATGTCTACATGCCCATGGGCGCGCATATGCCGCAATGGACCCCGCCCGGCAAGGACCTGACGCAGTTGTCGCCCACGCTGCAATCGCTCGCGCCCGTGATCGATCAGCTCACCGTCATCGGCAACCTGGAACTCAAGAACGCCTACCCCGGCACGCACGCCACCTCCAACGCCGCCTTCTTAAGTGCGGCGACATCGAAGTGGACCGAAAGCACCGACTACTACCTGGGTACCACCGCCGATCAAGTGGCGGCGCAGAACATCGGCCAAGCCACGCGGCTGCCGTCGCTGGAACTGGCGATGGACCTGCTGCACACCGTCGGCCAGTGCGACAACGGCTACGCCTGCGTCTACCAGAACAATCTCTCCTGGTCATCCCCCACCACGCCGCTGCCCGCTGAGGCGCACCCTCGCATGGCGTTTGAGCGTCTATTCGGCGACGGCGGCAGTGCTCAGGAGCGCCGCGCGGAGTTGAAGAAGGAAGCCAGCCTGCTGGATTGGGTACGCGAGGACATCGCCCGCCTGCAGAACAAGCTGGGTGCCGCCGACCGCTCCCGCATCAAGGAGTACTTGGACACCGTCCGCGAAGTGGAGCGCCGCATCCAGAAGGCAGAAGCGCAGTCGGCTGAATCACGGCTGCCCGATCTCGACCGTCCGGTGGGCGTTCCCGCTGCTTATGGCGATCACGCCCGGTTGATGTTCGACCTGCAGATACTCGCCTTCCAGGGCGACGTCACCCGTGTCATCACTTTTCAGTTGGCCCGCGAAACCAGCACCCGCACCTATCCCGAAGCAGGTGTCACGGAAGCGCATCACCCGCTCACCCACAACGCGGGCGACCCGGAAAAGCTGGCCAAGGTGGCCAAGATCAACGCCTATCACGTGTCGCTGTTCGCCGAGTTCTTGAAGAAACTGAAAGCCACGCCCGACGGCGATGGCAACCTGCTGGACCACTCGGTTTATCTCTACGGCAGCGGCATGAGCAACGCCGACATCCACGACCACGTCAATCTGCCGATCCTGGTGGCCGGTGGCGAACGGGTGAAGGGCGGCCGCCACATCCGCTACGCCCAGCCGACGCCGCTGGCAAACCTGCATCTGACGCTGCTCGAAAAAGCGGGCGTCAGGATCGAGTCGTTCGCCGACAGCAAGGGCAAGGTGAAGGAACTGCTGGAGCCGCTGGCGCTCTAGCGGGGGCTCCAATGATCTCCACCGGCAAACACTTCACACCGAGCCGCGCTAGGCTACTGCGGGACACCTTCCGGCTTTTTACACTGGCCGCCGCAGCCATTACCTTGGCCGCTGCCGCCGACTCACCCATTGCCGACGCCGCCCAGCGCGGTGATCGTGTGGCGGTGGAGGCGATGCTCGCGGGCCGGGTGAACGTCAATCAGACGCAGCCCAATGGCACCACCGCGCTCCATTGGGCGGCGCGACGGGACGACTTACGCCTGGCGCGCGTCCTGATCGAGGCCGGTGCGGACGTGAAGGCCGCCAATCGCTACGGCGTGACGGCCTTGTCGCTGGCCTGCACCAACGGCAGCGCGCCGATGGTGGAGCTGTTGCTGAATGAAGGTGCCGACCGCGAGGCTCGGCTGCCCGGCGGCGAAACGCCCCTGATGATTGCCGCGCGCACGGGCCGGGTGGAAGCGGTCGAAGCGTTGCTGAAACGCGGAGCTGCCGTCAACGCCACCGAAGGCCGCGGGCAAACGGCGCTGATGTGGGCCGCTGCGGAAGGCCA
This sequence comes from Bryobacteraceae bacterium, assembly GCA_044359315.1. Taxonomy (GTDB): domain Bacteria; phylum Acidobacteriota; class Terriglobia; order Bryobacterales; family Bryobacteraceae; genus JAPKYZ01. Next base: position 7,981 of record JBIKMK010000109.1, read on the forward strand.
TGCCGAGACGGTGGCGGCGCTGCTCAAAGCCGGGGCCGACCTGAAGATCCGGCTCGATTCCGGCTACAACGCGCTGCTGTTCGCGGTCCGCGAAGGCCGTATCGGCGCGGTCAAAGCGCTGCTGCAGGCGGGGGCCGACGTGAACGACACGATCATCATCGCTCCGGGCAAGAAGCCGCCGTCGCGTGGTGCCCGCGCGGGGTCCAGCGCGCTGATCCTGGCCGTGCTAAATGCTCACTACGAACTGGCCGCCGCGCTGCTTGACGCCGGAGCGGACCCCAACGCTAATGGTCCCGGCTACACCGCGCTGCACGTGCTGACCATCGTCCGTAAGCCCGGCCTCGGCGACAATGATCCGGCTCCCGATGGGTCCGGCAACATCACCGGCATCGAGCTGGTGAAGAAGTTCGCGGCCAAAGGCGCTGACCTCAACAGCCGCATGACCAAGCGCGTCGGTCTGGGGCTGACCAGCCTGAATACCTTGGGTGCCACGCCATTTGTGATGGCCGCTCGCGCCGGTGATGCCGAACTGATGCGGACGCTGGCGGCACTGGGTGCTGACCCCAAGATCCCGACCAATGACGGCGCCAATGCCATCATCGTGGCCGCTGGATTGGGCACGCGCTCACCCGGTGAAGATGCGGGCACGGAGAGTGAGATCGTGGAGGCCTTGCAGGTGGCGATTGAACTGGGGGTCGACATCAATGCAGTGGACAAGAACGGTGAATCCGCCATGCACGGCGCCGCCTACCGCAATCATCCGCTGGCCGTGAAGTTGCTGGCTCAACGGGGCGCGGACATCAAGATCTGGAACCGCCCCAACAAGTCCGGCTGGACGCCCTTGCGGATTGCCGAAGGTTACCGGTTCGGCAACTTCAAGCCCTCTCCCCCCACGATCGCGGCTTTGCAGGAGGTGATGCTGGCCGCGGGCGTCGAGCCAGTGTCGCAGCCGGTAGTGCCTTCCGCTGCCAAGTAGGTCGGCGAACTTGGCCAGCGGCTGAACAGCCCAAGGGCCAGCCAGTTATCCGACCAGTTGCTTCCGCAAGTGGTCCACCACCGCGCAGTGTTCCAGTTGCGGACTGAACAGGATGATCTCTGCATCCTGCGTCACTGCCACCGTGTGGCCCGGTGGCCAATAAAACAAATCACCGCCATGCACGTTATCCACGGCACCATCGTGGTAAGTCACGGTGACCTCTCCTTCGATCAGATAGCCCCAATGAGGCGACTGGCAAAGGTCATTCTCCAGGCCCTTCAGCAGGGGGGCTATGTCCGTTCCAGCCGCTAGCGAAAAATACTCGCCGGCCATTCCGCTGTAGCCGGTGGCGTCTCCAAACCCCGTCACCTGCCGAGCGATCGCACCCGGGATATTGATCTTTTCAGGAACATCGTTCTTCGCAATACGCATATCATCCTCCGGGCTTGATGCTACCAGGAAATGCTCCACCCAGTAATTGATGACTGTTCAGTTGATGTTCTTGAGTGCAA
>JBIKMK010000744.1:0-2609 GCA_044359315.1 Bryobacteraceae bacterium
AACGCCAACGCGATCACCAACCTCCCCATCAATGGCCGCCGGTTTCAGGATTTCGCGCAGTTGACGCCGACGGTGGCGGTCACCGATGGCACCCGCGGCCAGCTCTCCTTCGCGGGTCAGCGCGGCATCAACACCAACGTGATGCTCGATGGCGGCGACTATAACCAGCCATTTTTCGGCGGCATCCGCGGCGGCGAGCGGTCCGGCACCATCATCACCGTGCCCCAAGCTGCCGTGCAGGAATTCCAGGTGGTCACCACCGGGTATTCGGCTGAATACGGCCGTTCCACCGGCGGCGTGATGAACACCATCACCAAGTCTGGTGCCAATGCCACGCACGGCGAAGCGTTCTGGCAGATCCGCCACAAGGACCTCAGCTCCCAGAACCCGATTCCGATTAACCTGCCCGTCGGTGGCCTGCAGAAGGTAACCCCGTCGGAGACCCTGCAACAGTATGGTGGAGCCATCGGCGGCTCACTGAAGCAGGACAAGCTGTTCTGGTTTACGGCGTTTGAGGCACAGCGGGCCAAGACTCCGCGCCAAGTGTTCTTCCCGGCCCTGTCCGGTCGCGCTGCTACCCCGGAAACGGCAGAAGCGCAGAACTACTTCACGTCCCAGCAGGGACCGTTTGACCAGACCAACCGGGCTTTGGCCGCCATGTGGCGGACGGACTATCAGTTCTCCAAGGGCCACCGCCTGACGGCGCGCTACAACTTCTCCGACGCCATCGAGAAGAACGCCCTCTCGGTGGGCGGCGACCTGAATCCTTTCTCCAATTCAGCTTTGTCAAATGAAGGCCAGGAACTGGACACGGTCCACAACGGTGCCCTGCAATACACGCACATCGTTTCGCCGTCCATCGTCAACGATTTCCGTTTCCTCGGTTCCGCCGAACTGCGGCCGCGGTTCGCCAACTCGCTGGCTCCGGGCGTCAACGCTTCGCTGGTGGGCCAGTATGGCACCCGCAGCTTCTTCCCCACCACCCAGTCCGACAAGCGGTTCCAATTCGCCAACTCGCTGTCGATCACCAAGGGCAACCACACCATCAAGCTGGGCGGCGACTACAACTACCTGACGGCCTCGCAGTCGTTCGGCTTTAACCAGTTTGGCTTCTTTACGGTGAATGCTCCCAGCATTGGTGAGCAGTTGGACATTCTGGGCACGGGTGGCGCGATTGCCAACCGGTTCGACTCCAACTTCGCCAGCTATTCCAAGCAGTTGGGCAACACGCTGGCGGCGTTCAACATGCAGCAGATCGCCATCTTCGCGCAGGACTCCTACCGTGTCAACCGCAAGCTGACCCTCGATTTCGGCTTCCGGTATGAAGGGCAGATCAACCCCAAGGTGGACGCCAACAACACCGCGCTCACCAGCCTGGTCAACGGGTTCCGCTTCCCGATTGGCGCCAGCTTTGACCCGGCCAACATCAAGAACTCGACGCGCCAGGTGATGCCGCGCGCGGGCTTTGCCTGGACCCCCTGGGACAAGAAGCTGCGGACGGTCGTGCGCGGCCACTTCGGCGTCTTCTACGCCGCCACGCCGATGCTGGTCTTCGCCGGTCCGAACAACAACTTCCGCACGCCTCCCGGTGACGTCTCCCTCACGCTGACCCCCACGGCGGGCCGGACCATCTATCAGGCCTTCCGGGCGGCTGGCCTGGACTTGAACGGTTCGCAACTCGGTTCGCTGCCCAATATCCCGCTCGATGTCGTGCAGCGCGCCTCGGCCTTCCTGCTGAACGGTACCACCACTGGTTCGGCGGCGAATCCCTTCAACAACGCCAGCGTCACGGGTGCCGCCTCTGATTTCGCCAATCCGCGCTCTCTGCAGTCGGGCATCGGCTTTGACACCGAGGTGCGGCGCGGCTTGACGGTCGGCATGCAGTTGAACTACGTGAACGCGGTGAATCTGCTGCGCAACCGCAATTTCAACCTCAACGCTCCGGTCATTTCGCCCACTGATCAGTCGCAGCGCCCCAACTTCCGCAGCGTCTCCATCGCGGGTGGCTTGCCGACGGTGCCGCGGCCGATCGCTTCGCTCAACCAGATCACCATCCGTGAATCGAGTGCCCGCAGCGTCTACCGCTCCGCCACGCTGCAATCGCAGTACCGCAACAAGCGTGTCCAGTTGCAGGCCTTCTACACGCTCAGCGACAACTTCTCGAATGACGATAGCGAGCGCGACGCCGGTGGTTTTGTCTACACCAACAGCTTCGACCTCCGCAGCGAATACAACTACTCCAACCTCGACATCCGCCATCAGTTTGTCTCCAACGGCGTCGTCACCATGCCCTGGGGCATCGACGTTGGTGCGCTGTACCGCTTCCGCACAGGCTTGCCGCTGAATGCGATCGCTAACGTGGACCTGAATCAGGACGGCAACAACAACGACCGGCCCTTCAGCGGCCCCGGCCAGTCCTTCCGCCGCAACCAGTTCCGTAACCGGAACGTGCAAACGTTCGACCTGCGCCTGATGAAGAGCTTCAAGATCCGCGAGAACATGCGGATTCAGTTCTCGGCCGAACTCTTCAACCTGTTCAACATTGACAACGTGGTCTTTGCCGGACAGTCGAACATCTTCGGAGCCGGTTTCCGCGCCGATGGCACGGT
>JBIKMK010000745.1:0-2608 GCA_044359315.1 Bryobacteraceae bacterium
CACAAACAGCCCCGCCACCAGGATCAGCCGCTTGGCATCCCAGCGGCGAAAAGGATAGAGCAGCAGCGAGCACAGCGCATAGGGATAGAGAATCTCGCCCACCCAAAGCAGGTAAGCATGCACAATCCCGAAGGCCATCATCCAAAAGGAGCGCCGGAAGTAGAGGTCCGCCCCGTCGCGCCGCTCATCCAGCCGGGCGGTGAACAGCATCACGCTCACGCCAAAGATCAACGAGAACAGGCACCGCATCTTGCCTTCGGCCAGCACATGCAGCACGAACCAGATCGCCAGGTTGGCTCCCGTGCCACCGCCGGTGACGGTGGGGTCGTCATAGGCCGCACCATTCAGGCCCATCGGCACGATGTTCATCAGCAGGATGCCCAAAAGCGCGAAGCCGCGAACGGCATCAATGGAGGAGATGCGCTCCGCCTGGCTGGTGGGCGCGGCGGTGGGTGGGCTGGTAGCTTCGTTCAGTTCCTCAGGCACGGGCATTCCGCTAGTATCGCCCGAGTGAGCGAACGGACGCCCACGCGCTCCGTCCACTAGGCCGTCGCCAGATAGAGGCTATGAAGCTGTTCCGGCAGGCGTGTCGTCAAAGAACCCGTAGAGAGCCGGCACCACCAGCAGCGTCAGCGCCGTGGACGAGATCAGGCCACCGATCACGACAATGGCCAGAGGCCGCTGCACTTCGCTTCCCGGGCCGGTGGCGAACAAGAATGGCAGCAGCCCCAGCGCCGCCACGGCGGCCGTCATCATCACAGGCCGGAAGCGGGCCAGCGCACCTTCAACTAGCGCTTGGCGGCGCGGCATGCCTCCTTGACGCAAGCTCCGCACGTAGGAAACCAGCACCACGCCATTCAGCACCGCGATACCCCAGAGGGCAATGAAGCCCACCGAAGCGGGTACGGAGAGATACTCGCCGCTCAGGTAAAGGGCGGCGATTCCCCCAATGGAAGCAAACGGCAGCACCAGAATGATGAGCGCCGCAAACCGGACTGACCCGAACAGCACGAACAGAAGGAAGAAGATCGCACCAATGGTGATCGGCACGATAACCTTCAGGTGTTTTTGCGCGCGTTCCATGTTCTCAAACTGGCCGCCCCACTGGAAGTAGTAACCGGAGGGCAGCTTCACTTCTGCCTGCACCCGCTGCTGCAACTCCGCCACAAAGGAACCGAGGTCACGATCCTTCACGTTGACACCAACGATGACGCGCCGTTTCCCTTGCTCGCGCTTGATCTGTGAGGCACCTTCGAGCAGAGTGACCTGGGCCACCGAACTGAGCGGCAATTGCGCACCATCGGGGGCGCGGAGCAACACGCTTTCGATGTCGCGCACACTGGTGCGCAGCCGCTCCGGCAGACGTACCACCGCCTGAAAACGGCGTTCGCCTTCGTAGATCTCCGTCGCCGCCCGTCCGCCCACAGCCGCTTCCACCGTATCGTTGACATCGGCCACGTTGAGTCCGTGCCGGGCGATCGCCTGGCGGTCGATCTGGATGTTGAGATTGCTCTGACCCATGACTCGATCCACCTTGACGTCCGCCGTGCCGCGGATACTGGATGCCGCCTTGGCTACGGCGTTGCCCTTGGCCAGCAATACGTCCAGGTCATCACCAAAGATCTTGACGGCGACATCGGCGCGCGCGCCGGTCACCATTTCATCCACCCGGTCGGAAATCGGCTGCGCCAGCACGATATTCACGCCCGGAAGCTTGCTGAGCCGCGTGCGGGCTTGCTCGGCGATCTGATCCTGGGTAAGCGTGCCGCGCTCCGACATCGGTTTCAACGAGATCATCATGTCGGTTTCGTTGTAGCCTGCCGGATCCACCGGAGACTCACCCCGGCCCAGGCGGGAGACCAACGACTTAACGCCCGGCAGGTCACGCAACAAGCGGTGCGCTTCCATCTCCATCTTGATTGACTCTTCCAGAGAGATGCTCGGCGCCCGATCAGCGTTAGGACTAATGGTGCCCTCCTTCAGTTCCGGAATGAAGGAGGTGCCCAGAAATGGCACCAGTGCCAGGGAACCAGCAAACAGCGCCACCGCCACCGCGATGGTCTTCTTCTCATTATTGACGGCCGCTTGCAATTGCCAGCGGAAGGGGGTCTTCAGCATCCGCACCAGGAAAGTGTCGTGCTCACTACCCCCCTTCAATAAGTAGAAAGAGAGCACCGTGGATAGCGTCAGTGAAAGAACCAGGGAGATGGCCAGCGCGATGGCAATGGTATAGGCCAGCGGGGAGAAAATCTTGCCCTCCATGCCCTCCAGTGTCATCAACGGCAGAAACACGAGAATGATGATGCAGATGCCAAACACCACCGGGGTGGCCACTTCCAATACGGCGTCGCGCACGGTCTGGAACCGGTCTACCGGAGTGCCGTGACTGAGCCGGGCAAACACATTTTCCACCACCACCACTGAGCCGTCCACCATCAGGCCGATCGCAATCGCCAACCCGCCCAGTGACATGAGATTGGCCGAAATGCCGAAGTAGTTCATCACCATGAAGGTGATCAGCGGCGTCAGGATCAGGGTGGCAATGACGATGACGCTGGAACGCAGGTCTCCGAGAAAGAGGAACAGGATGACGACAACCAGCACCATT
>JBIKMK010000110.1:0-9416 GCA_044359315.1 Bryobacteraceae bacterium
CATCGATGTCGATCAGTTCCACCGGTGCCGGGATCAGGGCGATGGCGGCGCGCAGCTCTTCGGAGGTGGCAAACGGATCGGTCTTGCCGTGGACGAACACGGCAGGGACGGTCAGCTGGGAGAAGTTGGCGGTGCGCATCTGCTCAGGCTTACCCGGCGGGTGAAGCGGGTAGGAGAGCAACAGCAGTCCCGCGGCAATGCTTCCGTCATCGGCGGCCAGCATACTCGCCTGACGGCCACCATAAGATTGTCCTCCCAGGAACACGCGGCCGGGAACAAGCGTCCGCATCGCTTCCACCGCTTCGCGCAAGCTGGCGCGATCGGCTGGTCCCGTGGAGGGCGACGGCATTTTGCCCTTCTGCCGGAAGGCCAAGTCGCAACGAAGCACGGTGACGCCACGCGCCACAAACGCTTCAGCCACCACCTTCAGCAGCGCCATCTCACAATCGCCACCCGCGCCATGCGTGATCACGAGGCCATCCACAGCACCAGGCACGCGATGCAGGTAGCCCCGGACACCGCCCTGTTCGAACCGTTCCGCCACGGAGCCTGGCACGTTACTCCACCTCCAGCAGCGCTTCCACCCAGCGGTGCAGAGCAAAGCCACCCACCGTGACGTCCGCCGTCAGCACACCGAAGGCCGCGTCAGCCGTGCGCCGGATGCGGGCCTTCGCTCGGCTGGTGGCGCGCGGATCCAGCGTCAACGCCCCTTGCGATTCCACCAGCTGCCATCCCTTGGGCACATGCCACTGCACGTCATACTTCGTCCGCTTGGCGGCATGGTTGGTGATCTCCACCACCAACTCCACCACGGTGCCGGGTTCGGGTTTGACGCTATACGGGTAGACCCGCGCCCAACCTTCATCCACCGCGAAGTTCGCACCGGGGAGCGGTGTGATCGCCGCCAGCAACTCCGCCCGCTTGCGCAGCTCGGCGCGCATCCGGGCCAGCCGCTCTGGGTCATACCGGAACATCGGTGCCACATGCTGGTTGATCAACCAATGCTGGCCGCCCAGTTTCTCGATCAAGCGCAGACAGTAGAGATAGCCTTCGTTCTCACCCACGAAGTTGCGGTTCAGCAGGCAGTAGTCATCCAGCCCCGACGGCGTAAACGAGTCCCCCACAAAGAACAACTTGTCCGGTACCGCGCCGCTCTCCACCGTCAAGCCGCCGTGGTAGAGCGTCTGGCCGGGAAAGTCGTAGCTGGTCAGCGTGTACTCCCGCCACTTCCAACGCTCCCCGTCGGCGTGGGCTTTTCCGGTGGAGGGAACGTGCGTCAAGGCCGGCATGCGGTAACTGGCCGGACGCTCAATGATGTCGCGGATACGGTCGGAGTAATGGACGGGCGCTTTCCAGCGCGCGGCCACCTTGCCCACATAGTCCGTGTGATCGTCGTGATAGTGCGTGATCCAGATGCCCTCAATTGACTTGAAGCGCCCCGCCGCGTGCAACTCTTCCAGCTTCTCGAAAACCTTCGGGTGCCCGGCATCGAGCAGGAAGGCTTGGCCGGAGCTCGACACGATCAGGCGCGAATTCTCAATGGCGATCACCCACGCCGGCAGGTCCCGCTCTGGTGCCATCGGCATCGGCGCACCCGGCTGCTTGCCCATGGCGAGCGTAGCCCGCGTCTTCCAGCTCTCCTCACCCCAGTACCAGCGCAGCGCATCGGTTGCGAAGTGCGAGTCGAGCAGCGATTGTAAGCGCCCGATCAACAGATCGATCTCGCGTGAGGGTTGAGTGATCATCGGCCCCCGCGCAGGCACGATCACGTCCGGCTTCCAGGCCTGCAACTTCTTGAGGCTCAAAATTAATTGCCCCGCCCGCGCCGCGTAGCCGTGATAGCCGCGCGTCTTGGTTTCTGGAATCGCATCCTGCAGCGAATAGATTTCCAGCAACCGGCCGCCGGAATAGATCAGGTCGCCGGTGGCGGCGATGCGCTTGCCACCGCTTGCGATCAAATAAGAGACCGCTCCGGCCGAGTAACCCGGCGTATCCATCACCTCGACGCTGGCCTCGCCCGCCGTCAGGCGATCACCACCCTTCACCGTCCTCGCCACAGCAAGCGAGTCCACCGGCAGCTTAGTGGAGCGTTGCGCATAGTCATGAAACCGCGTCTGCCGGAACAATGACCAGAACTTGCCCGCATCCGTGACCTGCCGAGCCTCCACCTCCGGCACCGTCAGCGCGGCACCCGCCGCCACATTCGCCTCCGCCGCCCACAACACATCGCGCCGCGCATGGGTCACCCAGACTTCGCGCGGCGTTGCCCGCGGGTCACCATAGATTGCGACGCCACCGGGAAGACGCAGAGTATTGATGGGTCCGCTGGAGAACTGCAGGCCTACGGGAAGGGACTGTGCGGCAAGGCCGAGGCTGAGGAGGAAGATTGCGCTGCGGATCATCGTTCCGCATTCTAGCTGACAATCAGCGCCGAGCCCGGTGCGAAAATCCGCTTCCTCGCGGTCGCGGCTCAGAAACGAACGACCGCTACCGAGCCGCGCGCGCCAGCAAGCGGATTCTTGAGAGATTCACTACAGCCAGAGCGTTACCGGACCGCTAGTTCGCGCTCGGACGGCGCTTCAGCGTCGGGCGCTCATCCTGGTCGGCCTTGGGCTTCTTCTCTTCGCCCGTCTCATCATCCACCGGCACCGTGCCGCCACCGGGAGCGCGGCGCAGGCGGGGACGGTTGGCATCGTCGGAGGCCGGGTCCACCTTGCGGCGGTTGTGCAGGGCCACTAAGCGCGACTTCACGTTGTCGAACTCGCTGGTGGTCAACACGTATTCTGGCTTGGCCTTCAGGATCTCCTGAATGTTCTTCTGGGCGTTCTCAATCCGGTCACCGGTCGGCGGGTGGGAGCCGAAGATCTTGGCCATCGTGCCTGGCTTGCGCTTTTCCTTCGATTGCAGCTTTTCGAAGAAGTCGACAAACGACGTCGGGTCATAGCCGGACTTGTAGAGGTACTGCAAGCCCAGGTAATCCGCGTCCCGCTCAAAAGCCTGTGAGAACTGCATGAAGCCCAGCGGGATCAGCACACTGGCACCTTGCCGGATGCCGTAGCCGGCCCAGCCGCCCAGGAAGATCAGCGGCAGCGTGCCATAGTTCACCAACTGGCCGCGGGTCGCTTGGCGAGTGCCGTGGCGGGCGGCGATGTGGGCGATCTCATGCGCCATCACACCGGCCAGTTCCGCTTCGTTGTCGGCAGTCATGATCAAGCCGGAGTTGACGAAGAAGAAGCCGCCGGGCAGCGCGAACGCGTTCACTTCTTCGGCATCCACTACCTTGATCGTGAACGGCACCTTGGCGTCGGAGTTGCGCACCAGGTTCTGGCCCAGGCGGTTGACGTATTCGGCGATCACCGGGTCCGTGACAATCTTCGACTGGCGCTCCACTTCCTGCGCCATGCCCTTGCCCATCGCGATTTCCTTCTCGATGGAGTAGAAGTTCATTTTGCCGTCGACATCGCGGTTGCCGATCTCGTCGGGGTTCTTCTTCTTGTTCCTCTCGCTGGCCTGCTTCACTTTCGGAGCAGGCTTGGACTTGTCTTCGTCCGCCCCGGCAAAGGCCAGGGACGTGGCGATCGCGACCACCAACAAGCGTTGAATCATGACACTCCGCCTCAATTTCAGTATAGACCCGCGCAATTGCAAACCCGATTGCCTCAAGCGGCCGACATCTCTATTAACGTAATCTCATCCTTAGTGGTTGCGGAAAAAGTTCGAGCTCAATTCCCCGTCGCGGATCAACTCATTTGGTTGCATCACGCCGGCGTCTCTCCCCTGTGCCGCCCGGCGGCGGAAGCCATGAAGGCGCTGGCTGACGACGCCCTCCAGTTCGCCAGCGTCCACTACCAGCAATGGATGGACGCGTACGAAGCCTTCCGCGTCGCCTCTGCCCGGCTTATCGGCAGTTCCCCGCGCGAGATTGCGATCGTGAAGAATACTTCCGAAGGCATCGCCACGGTGCAACTAGGGCTAAACTGGCAGGCCGGCGACAAAGTGGTGGCCTTCAAGGAAGAGTTCCCGGCTAACTACTACCCCTGGAAGCGCCTGGAGGAACGGGGCGTGCACGTCGAATGGCTCTCCATCGACGATCCGCTGGAAGTGATCGACCGGGCCGCCCGCGGCGCGCGTTTGCTGGCCATCAGCTATGTGAACTACTTGAGCGGCCGCCGCGTCGATCTGGCCGCCATCGGCGAGATCTGCCACCGCCACGGCTGCTTCTATCTGGTGGATGCCATCCAGGGCCTGGGCGTCTTCCCCATGGATGTCGAGGCGATGCACATCGACGCGCTCGCCGCCGACGGCCACAAGTGGCTGATGGGGCCGGAAGGCTGCGGCCTGCTCTACATCCGCCAATCCCGCCAGGACGAAGTCTTCCCGGTCGAGTTCGGCTGGACCACCGTGGCCGGCTTCAACGACTACGCCTCCCGCGACATGACGCTCCGTTCCGACGCCGGCCGCTATGAATGCGGCACCCTGAACACCATCGGCGTCTACGGACTGAAAGCGGCCATCGAGTTCATCCTCGAAGTCGGCGTCGACGCGATCGGCCCGCAAGTGCTCGCCTTATCGCAGCGCCTCGCACAAGGAGCAGCAGCGAAGGGCTATGAACTACTGCTCGCCCAACCCGAATCCGGCATTGTCACCTTCCGCCGCGCGGATATCGACAGCCGCATGGTGGTCAGCCAGTTGAAGCAGCACCAGATCCACGCCGCACCCCGGCAAGGCTGGGTACGCATGTCGCCCCACTTCTACCAGCGGTTGGATGAGATGGATGCGGTGATTGCCGCGCTGCCTTAGGCCGGCGGACAAGCCCCAGCGACTTCCCCGCTGGGCATAGTCCTGCCTTGATCACCTAACCAGAATCCGGCGATACCGTGTAGGTCCATCGGAGATAACTCAGAGTAGTATCCCAAGATGAGAGGCTGAAAGATTTTTCAACTTTTTACTTGACTCACTGGCGACCTTGCCAGTAGCATTGAAAGTGCAAATGATGCACAGATTCCAATTCGCCGGCTGCCCCAATGGAAGGCCAACGCGCTCGCTCGCCATGAATGGCGGGCAGAATGTGCGTGAGGTGACTTAACCGGCTTGGAATAGGTTCTATTTCTTGAAGGGGCGGCCACCAGCAGTGGCCGCCCCTTTTCCATTTTGTGCGCACTTTTGGCGCACATTGACCAACTGAATCTCGGCGGCAAGTAACAAGCTCGAAGTGTGTCCGGCCGTTTGACAACCGGACCTTATGAGCAGCGCGCCGCTTAGATAGGTTTTCGCTAGTTGAAGTTGAGATATCCAGCTGACTTATTCAGCGTCGAAGGAGGAACGAACATGGCCGACAAGAATCTCTTCGCCACTCTGCGCGGGATGCTGCTTCCGAAAACGGACGCGGTGAATCACGCCAACGCCCCCGCCTACGCGCTGGCGCCGAAACAGGCGCTGGCCCAGTATGCGGCCACGGGATGCTTTGGCCGTACGTTCTACGCCACGGCCGAGGAGCAGCTGAGCCACGTGCTGGAGCTCTGCCACGCGGTGGAGCCGGAGTTCGTGGCGCGCGTCGCCATCTACAGCCGGACGCAAGGCTACATGAAGGATATGCCCGCGCTGCTGTGCGCGTGGTTATCCACCAAGGACGCGCGGCTGCATGAGGCAGTGTTCGCCCAGGTGATCGACAACGCTCGCATGCTGCGGAACTATGTCCAGATCCTCCGTTCGGGCGTTGTGGGCCGGAAATCGTTGGGCACGGCACCTAAGCGGCTGGTCCGCCAGTGGTTGGCGGCGCACGACGCTGAAAGCCTGTTCAGCTCCAGCGTCGGGCAGAACCCTTCGCTGGCGGACATCGTGAAGATGGTCCACCCCAAGCCAGCAGATCCGGCCCGGGAGGCCTTCTACGGCTACCTGCTCGGCCGGCCTTACGAAGCCAGCGCGTTGCCCCAGTTGATCGGCCAGTTCGAGCAGTTCAAGGCGGGCGAGTCGCTGGATCTGCCGGACCTTCCCTTCATGATGCTGTCGGCGCTGCCGCTCAGCAAGAAGGATTGGACCGTGATCGCCCGCAATGCGTCCTGGCAGACGACGCGTATGAACCTGAATACGTTCGCGCGCCACGGCGTGTTTGAGGACGAAAGCGCAGTTCGCGAAATCTCGGACCGTTTGCGAAGCGAGGACGCCATCGAGCGGTCGCGCGTGTTTCCGTATCAACTGTTGACGGCGTATCAGAATTGCGATGCGGCCGTGCCCCGGTTGGTTCGCGACGCCTTGCAGGACGCGATGGAGTTAGCGATCAAGAACGTCCCGGCGATCGAGGGCACGGTGGTAGTGTGCCCTGACGTTTCCGGCTCGATGGCCAGTGCGGTTACGGGCCAGCGCCAGGGTTCGACCAGCGCTGTACGTTGTATCGACGTGGCGGCGCTGGTGGCGGCGGCGGTTGTGCGGAAGAATCCTCGGGCTGCGGTGCTGCCGTTCGAGCACGTAGTGGTTCCAGTAGAGTTGAATCCGCGCGATAGCGTGATGACAAACGCCACGAAGCTGGCGGCCATTGGTGGAGGCGGAACAAGCTGCAGCGCGCCCGTGGCGCTGTTGAATCAGCAGACGGCGAAGGCGGATCTGGTCATCCTGGTCTCCGACAACGAAAGCTGGGTTGATGCTGGTCGCGAGCGTGGAACCGCGCTGATGGCCGAGTGGGCTCGGTTCCGTCAGCGGAACCCGCGGGCGCGTTTGGTGTGTCTGGACATCCAGCCATACACAACGACGCAGGCGGCAGAACGGGCGGACATCTTGAACATTGGCGGATTCTCCGACCACGTGTTCGAGGTCATTTCGGCGTTTGCCGCGGGCCAACTGGAGGCGGACCACTGGGTGGGGCGCATTGAGAAGGTGGCGGCAGAGAAGGTCGCGGCATGAGGAGGAGGCGGTCTGCTGGTAATGGGACCGCCTTGCATAGGATTCCGCAGGGGCCGAATGCTGGAGGGACTACATCTCGAAAACATGTCCCGTCTCTCTAAATCTTGTCGGCGCCCGGCATAGCAACTGGGCTTGGTTCTGCGGCGAATGCAGAAGGAACTACTAGCTGTGGGTTCCCGGTTCAAATCCGGGGTGGGCGGTTTGGCCGACAGCCCACTAGCGCAATCCGGTAGCGCAACAGCATTCCTCTGTTTCTTCGCCACTTGTCGCCGCAGATCCCCGGTCAAAGAACCAGCGAATGCCCGTGGGAGTACATGGTATAGGCGGGTTTCGATACCCGCTCCTGGCTCAACAGGTCAGGAAACTCTCACCCCACTTGTCGCTGGTTTAGGACGGGCCTGCCGCGAATGCAGGCCCTGGTTCCGAGTACCACTGAAAAAACATGTAAAGGAAGAAAGCAATATGTCCGAGACCACGTACAACCTCATCACCTCCGACAAGGGCGTGCCGATCAAGGCCTGGACCAAGGGCGTCCACCTGGACGATCATGCGCGGCAACAGTTGATCAACGCCTCGCAACTGCCCTTCATCTTCCAATGGATCGCTGCCATGCCCGATGTGCACTGGGGTACCGGCGCCACCGTCGGCAGTGTCATTCCCACCAAGGGCGCCATCATTCCGGCGGCCGTTGGCGTCGATATTGGATGCGGCATGATGGCCGTTCAGACTGACTTGCGCGCCAACCATCTGCCGGACGATTTGAAGGACATTCGGACGGCCATCGAATCGGCGGTCCCGCACGGCCGAACCAACCACGGTGGAACCGGAGACCGCGGCGCTTGGGGCGAAATCCCCGCTCGCAATCAGGAAGTATGGGCCAGTGAGTTGAAACCGCGTTACGACGAGATCTTAAAGAAGCACCCGAAGCTCAATCGCGGCAGTCACGCCAACCACTTGGGCACGCTGGGCACGGGCAATCACTTTATCGAAGTGTGTCTGGACGAAGCGGACCAGGTGTGGTTCATGTTGCACAGCGGCTCACGTGGTGTCGGTAACCGGATGGGCATGTACTTTACCGAGTTGGCGCGGCAAGATATGCGCCGGTTCTACATCAATCTTCCGGATGTCGACCTGGCGTACTTCCCGGAACATACCGAGCACTTCGACGACTATCTCCAAGCCGTGGAGTGGGCCCAGGATTATGCACGGCTCAACCGCCACCTGATGATGGAACAGATCATCAGCGCCGTCGGCAATTCCGGCAAAGTGCCACCCTTTAGTGCAAAGGTGCAGGCCATCAACTGCCATCACAACTATGTGGCCCGCGAAAAGCACTTTGGCGAGAGCGTCTTGCTAACTCGCAAGGGAGCCGTGCGCGCGCGTGAAGGTGATCTGGGAATCATCCCCGGCAGCATGGGAGCGCGATCCTACATTGTCCGTGGCAAAGGCAATCCGGAGAGCTACAACAGTTGCAGCCATGGTGCCGGCCGGGCGATGTCGCGCGCCGAGGCGCGCCGCCGCTTTTCGCTGGACGATCATATCCGCATGACCGCGGGCGTCGAGTGCCGGAAAGATGAAGAGGTGATCGACGAAACGCCGGCCGCGTACAAGCCGATTGAGCAGGTCATGGCGGCGCAAGCGGATCTGGTGGAGATTGTCCACACGCTGCGGCAGGTGGTTTGCGTCAAGGGGTGATTGGGATTCGGGTGCTCAACTCCAGGGCTTGACGTGGGCGCCGTGCATTCATACACTATCGAATATGAATGCACGGCATCTCACGGTTCGCAATGTTCCAGAGGACTTGGCCGTGGCACTCGATTCCGAACGCCAACGCCGGGGCAAATCGTTGAACCAGACGGTGGTGGATTTACTCACCCAAGCACTGGGGGTTAAGGGCAAGCGGCGAAACGGACTGGCCCACTTGGCGGGGGGCTGGTCAGAGGCGGAGTTTGAGGAGTTCAACAAGAACACCGCCTCATTCAGCGAGCTGGATCCGGGGCTTTGGAAGTGAGCCGCTACTGCCTGGACACCAGCGCCTATTCTTACTTTCAGAAGGGCGATCCGGTCGTGGTGGAACTGATCGAAACCGCCGACACGATTGTTGTTCCGTCGATTGTGATTGGCGAACTAGCGGCCGGGTTCCGGGCGGGATCCAGATCTCAGCAGAACTTCGCCGTGCTGACAGAGTTTCTGGCAAATTCGGTGGTCGCCGAGTGCCCGGTCGATCACGAAACAGCCTTGATCTTCGGCGAACTGGTGAGTCTGCTGCGATCGCAAGGCAGGCCGATCCCCACCAACGATTTGTGGATCGCCGCCGTCTGCGTCCAGCAGTCCGCGACTCTTCTCACCTATGACAGCCACTTCAGAGTGATCGACCGCATCTCAAGCCTGATTCTTGAGGCGGCATAAGGAGCGAGTAGCCTCGCTCACTAGACTTCAAGCCGGCGACTGCTCTCCGGCATCCTGGCTTTCTCCACGTTTCTGGCGGCACTGAGTATTCCCGTCGCAGCCAGCAAGGC
>JBIKMK010000112.1:0-9415 GCA_044359315.1 Bryobacteraceae bacterium
CAGGAGCGGGCTCTTCCAGCATTCACCACCGCCCAGTAAGTCAGGCCACAGCCCTTCCGTTCGATTGGCTCATCCAGCGACGCAGCTGATTCAGCAATACCGCGGGTTCCAGTCGGATTTCTCGGCGCTGGTACGTCGCTGGAAGAGCCCGCTCCTGCTGGTCGCGGCTCGGAACGGCCACCCAGCACGACCCGGCTCCCAAGCGCGCTTCACGCCACCTCTCCCGAACGACCAGCCTCCGCTCTACCGTTGGATGCGGAAACGGCCCGTGGCGCCGGACCGGATGCCCGCCACCTCCGCCGTCACCGGATAGTCGCCATTCGGCAGGTCCGGCACCACCAGATTGAACTGATAGACGCCCACGGAGGCCAGCGCCGCGTATTGAACGGTAGCCGTCGCCTGCCCGATCCGGATCTTCACCGGATTCTGCAGCGGCGCGGCGCCATTCAGCACTTCGCCCGCCGTGTAGGCCGGATTGGTGGGTCCAAAACCGGTGCCCCACAACGTGACGATGTCGCCGGGCCGGGCGGGCAGTGAGGTGGTGCCGCTGGCAATGTTCACCGGCGCCACGTAGCCGCCGCGCGTATCGGTGGCCAGCACGTAATCCTGCGTCAGGCGGAAGAAACCGGGCAGCACGCTTTGCAGGGAAACACTGGTGGCCGCCGACGTGCCGTTCGAATTGGTCACCACCACCTGCACCGTACCGCTCAAGCTATCCGCCGGAGCCTGCACGTTCAGCTGATTCGGGCTGACGTAGTAGATGTAGGCGTCCCGGCCGTTAATGGTCACCCGAACACCATCCAGGCTGGTGGGCAACTTTCCTCCAACGATGTCACCCGCGGTCCAGGTGCGCGTCGAGTTCGAGAGGCGGAAGCCGTGGATGGAGATCCAGGCCCCCGGCGTGGCCCCAGGCTGGAAGCTGGCGGCGTTGACGACACCACTCCGTGTCGAGATCACCGGCAGGGTTCCGGCCGGCGCTTCCTCCGGCGTCATGCCCATGACGATGTCAAAGGTAACCCGCTTTTCGCCAATCGCCGAGGTGTCAATCGATTCGATCGGCCGGATCACCGATGCCCTCTGCGCCGCGTTTGAAATGCCGCGCAGCACCATGTCGCTCGAGTTCAGAGCCTCGCCTTCAAAGTGGCATTGGGTGACCAGCTCGCCGCGGCCGGGCGTCTTGATCTGGTAGTGGACATGGCGTGTCCGGCCCGGATAGATGCCGGGCTTGACGGTGCGGAAGATGTAGCGGCCATCGGAGGCGGTTTCAAACTTGCCGTAACCCTGGAAGTTGGGTTCGCGGTTGGTGAGGGGGCTATTGGTGTTGATGTACGCGCCGTTGTTGTCAGCCTGCCAGATCTCCACCACCGCCCCGCGCACAGGGTTGCCGGAGGCATCCAGCACCCGCCCGCCCAGCCACATGATGTCGCCCACACTGGGCGTAATGGAATCGTTGATCAGCAGCAGATCGTTGTCCAGATCCAACGGCATCCGATTCGGGTAGTACGGCCCAATCGTCAGGGCAGGTGTAGTGGTCAAGGCCTGGGCAAACGCCCCTTTCACTGACCAGAAAGCGGGTGCTAGCGCCGCCGCGCGCAACAGATTTCGTCGAGAGATGGAACCGGATTGGCTGTTCATGGGTCTACTGGTATAGATCCCGGCCCGGCCGATTCCGTTGCTCGCTGGACTGTAAAGTGTTGGTTGGGTTTGTTAAGCAGCGCAAATGGTGCCGGGCGCGCTAAAATCAGAGGAATCCATGTCTCACCGATTGCTTCTTGGCCTTGCCGCCGTATTGTTGTCCAGCCCGTTGTCGTTTGCCCAGACCGTCCGCATGGCCATCTCGGCTGGTGGAACTAGCTTTGGAACCATAGACGTTGTGCTGATGCCGGAGAGTGCGCCCAAGACGGTGGAGAACTTTCTCAAGTACATTCGCGCGGGCGACACGCCCCTGGACCCGAGCAAGTCGTACGCCAATACATTTTTCCATCGGTATGTGAAGGATTTTGTCCTTCAAGCGGGTGGCTTTCGGTGGGATTCACGGCTGGGACCGACACCCATCGGCGATTACGGCAAGGTCACCAATGAGTACAAGGTGACCAACACGCGTGGCACCATCGCCATGGCGAAGGTGGGCGGAGATGCCAATTCGGCTACCAATCAGTGGTTCTTCAACTTGGCTGACAACACTACCAAGCTCGATGGCTCGAATAACGGTGGGTTTACGGTTTTCGGAAAGACGGACGCAGCCGGTTTGGCCGTTTTGGACCGGATGGCAGGCGTTCCCATTGTGACTTACGATGGAACCTTCAATGAAATTCCTTTGGTGAACTATCGCACGGGAGCCTTTAATTCCGGCAACCTGCTGATGGTGACGTCGATGCGGGTTTTGGGGGACGAACCGGACATCCGGCCGACGGGTGGGGTACAAACGGCTGGTGCCTTCGGGGGCTCTGCGACAGTAGCGCCTGGTTCTTGGATTGAGATTTATGGCACCGGCTTGGCTACGACAACCCGCGAATGGAACGGGTCCGATTTTGTGAATGGTGCCGCACCGACGCGCCTCGACGACGTCACGGTAGCGATCAACGGCGTTCCGGCATTTATATCCTATGTCAGCCCAACTCAGATCAATTGCCAAGTGCCGGTTGGCGACTCGATTCCGGACGGTAGGACCGTCGGCGTTAGGGTCACGCACAAAGGGAAAACTAGCCCGGCCGTTGCTGTAGTCCTCCAGAGTTCGTCAGCTGGCTTGCTGGCTCCACCGCAGTTCAGGATCGGGAATAAGCAATATGTGATGGCTTTGCGGGGCAACGAGGTTATTGGCAATGGTTCGGTTCCGGGATTCACGACACGCCCGGCCGTCCCTGGTGAGACCCTGACCATCTATGGCGTTGGCTTTGGGCCGGTGTCCGGCAATACGCCGGTTGCTGGACAGGTAGTCCCAGCATCTGCCCCCATCACTGGGCCGGTTGAGTTCTCCTTCGGCGACAGCCTAGCGCGCATTGAAACCGCCAGTCTGGTGCCGGGCTCCGTCGGGCTCTACAAGTTCGACGTAGTCGTACCCGGCGGTCTCACGACGGGCGACATCGAACTGAAGGTCAAGTTCAACGGACTGCCCCTAGGTCAGACGCTGTTCATCCCGGTCTTCAACAACTAAGCGCCTAGCCCCTGGAGCTTCATCCCGTACCCGCCTAGCCCCATGCGTCAGCTTGGGGCTTTTTCGGTAACCACACGAAAGCCCCAAGCTCACGCATGGGGCTATGTGTTCAAACCCAGATCGGGTTGACATAGACGGCCATGGGCGGGCCCTGTGAGTCGGCCACATATCGTACTGCCGCGCGGATAGCTGGTGCCGCAGTGAGAGTTTTCACGTTTCCGCCTCGGGCCCAGCGCCGCTTCACCGGACTACCGCTCAAGGCCCGGCTGGCATAGGCCTTCAGATCGCGCAGAACTGAGCTTGGCGGATCGACACCATCCACCACAACGTGGGCATGCGTGCTCCTGACGTGCACGGCCAGCAGCGTCCAGCCGCGGATGGTGCAGGTTTCGCGGATGGCCCTCAGCACCAATTGAGCCTCGCAAAGATTCAGTTGGACGGCGGGATGCGCCATGATGCGCCGCCCATACTCCTCCAGTGCCACGCATGGCTCAATCAGCCCGCCGCGCTCGCCGCGCAAACGATCCACAGATCCCTTCCGGTCTCCGCGCAAGTGGGTTCCATAGCAGTTGAAGGTAATCAACACTGCCATCTAGTTTGGTGGCAGCTCCAGTTGATTCCTCTCAGCCCCATTCGTCAGCTTGGGGCTTCTGCGGGTTCCTCGAACAAGCCCCAAGCTCACGCATGGGGCTACGTTATCCCCACCACACTTCGCCTGGTGCCAGGTGGGCTTTGGCCACGTCCGGGTTGATTTCGACGCCGTAGCCCGGCTTGTCTTCAATGGTGAAGTAGCCGTCCTTCCAGAACGGGCCTTCTTTGATCACCAAATCCGGCCACCAAGGCACGTAGTTGGCCAGCTCATGGATGCGGAATTCGCGCATGGCGGCGGAGGCGTGGCAGGAGGCGATGGTGCCCAGGGCGCTGGCCGGGTTGTGGCAGGCCGTCCAGATGTAGTACATCTCGGCGTGGTCAGAAATCTTCTTTGATTCCAGCAGCCCGCCGGACTTCGGGATATCGATGTGGATGGCGGAGCAGGCCTGCATCTCAATCAGCTTGCGGAAGCCCTGACGGCCATAGAGGTTTTCGCCCGTCAGCACCGGCACCGGGATCGATTGCGTCACCCGCTGCATCGCCTCAATGTTGTCGGGCGGCACCGGGTCTTCCAGCCACGCCGGGTTCACGTGCGCCAGTTCGCGCCCCAGCCGGATCACATCCTGGGTGTCGTACTTCCAGTGGCATTCGACACCAAAGTCCGCATCCGGACCCAACGTGTCGCGCACGGTCTCCATGGCCTTCACAATGCGGCGGTAGTCCTTGTTGGTGAGACCGCGGCCATAGGGGTCATGCCCGGGCTCCTTGTAGCCCGCGTCGGCCCGAGGCGGGATGCCATCGCCCTGGAACTTGAACGCGGTCCACTTCCACTGCTCGGCCTGTGCGGCCGCGATCTGGGCGCGCCACTCGCCCATGTCCTCGACATTCTTCACCGCTTGCAGGGTGCGGTAGAAGCGGATCTTGTCGCGAAACCGCCCGCCCAGCAGGTTGCAGACCGGGGTTTGCAGGATGCGCCCGCACAGGTCCCAGAGAGCGATCTCGATGCCACTGGCCGCCGTCATGGTGACGCCCCCGATGGCACCCGCCCCCGCGCTCTGCATCAGCATCTTGGTGTAGAGCTTGTCCACGTTCAGCGGATCTTCGCCCACGATGATGCCCTTCATTTTGTTGAGCACCAGATCCTTGACGCCCCAGCCCCAGTAGGCCTCACCAATGCCGTAGAGGCCGGAGTCGGTCTCAATCTTGATCAAGTTCCAATCCCAGCTGCCCCGGATCAGCATGATCTTGACGTCGGTAATTTTGACCTTCTTGGCCAGCGCCGCCGCCTTGGCCTGATAAGGCGCAGCAAAGACAGACCCGGTGGCCCCGGCGACGGTAGAAAGAAATTGGCGGCGGTTCATGGAGGCCCCCAATTTATCAGGAGTGGATGGCAGTTGTGACGCGGGCTATCCGGCCCACGATGCAGAGCGGCCTCAGCCCGTATGCCGTATGATGCGGATGGAATCTCGCCCACATGCCGCTAGCCAGAACTTCCTCATTCGTGTTGCGTCTCGCGGTGGCAGTTACTGTCCTGGTGGCAGTTGCCTTAATTGTCTTGGGATTCATAGTGTGGCGTTCCACTCCCGAGTACACGGTGTTTGAACAGGATAGTGGCAAGGTATTCATCGCGAGTGACATTGAATCGTTCGAGGCCTTACTGGCTGCGTCGCCTTCGCCGACGTGGGCCCAGGCGGTGAGAATTCCTGAATTGAGCCAACGGATATCTGGGCGGACGGCTGCGAACAAACTGGTCTCTGAATTCGTTCGGATGGGTCGAATCCTGGCGGTTTCCAGCGGCCGTCCAGTGCAGGTGGTAGATCGGGCTGAGTACCACGGTGGCGCATTTGAACCGCGCACGCCAAGCTCCTATCGGTCCCGCCGCGAAGAGATGAGAGTGCAGGTTGTTCGCGTCCAGCTAAAGTCGGACGGGCTGCTGCCGATTGACGGTTGGACATTAGAAGCCCTTGTAAGAACTCAGTCCGCCCCATGGCCATAGCGGTCGGCCGGGTCAATCCCAACTCTGCCGCTCCAGTTCAAGGTAGGACGGACAATAGACGCCCTTGCCCAGTCCGTCGATGGCTTCCGCATAAGACTTCGGACGTTCCAACACAATCACCCGGTCTCCGCGCACCACAACGGAGATCTTGTCACCCGGCTTGATCCGCAGCGCTTCGCGTGCCTCGCGAGGAATCACAATCTGGTTTTTGGCTGAGAGAGTGGCGTCAGGCATCACTTTACCTTCATCGACATTGTAAAGCGATGAGAGTGGCGTTCCTGTGCTGGAGCCACCCTCTTCCGCGCTTACGCCAAATCAAACAGCAGCACTTCTGCGTCACTCACTCCGGTGACCGTCAGCGCCGATTCTTCGGTCACCTTCGCGCCATCGCCTTCGGCCAAGGTCTGACCGTTCAGCGTTACGGAGCCACGGGCCACTTGCAGGTAGGCGCCGCGGCCTTCGCCCAAGGTGTGCGTGGCGGAAGCGCCGGGGTCCAGGCGTGAGACCAGCAGTTGGGCGTCCTGGTTCAGGGGCACCGCGCCGTTGGGGGCGCCGGGGGCGGCGACTACTTTGAACTGGTTGCGCAGTTCCGCGTCCGGGAAGCCGGTTTGGGTGTAGCTGGGCTTCAGGCCTTTGCGTTCCGGGAAGATCCAGGTTTGCAGGAACCGCACGGGTTCGGTCTTGGAGTGGTTGAACTCGCTGTGATAAATGCCGGTGCCGGCCGACATCTGCTGGATTTCGCCGGGGCGGATGACGCCACCGCCACCGGAGGAGTCCTTGTGTTCCAGCGCGCCGCTGATCACCCAGGTCAGGATCTCCATGTCCTGGTGCGGATGCGTGCCAAAGCTCTGGCCCGCTTGGACGATGTCGTCGTTGATGACGCGCAGGGTGCGGAAGTGCGTGTGCTCCCGGTCGTGATAGGTGTTGAACGAGAAGGTGTGCTTGCTGTCGAGCCAGCCAAAGTTGGCGGCGCCATGGTCTTGGGATTTGCGGATGGTGATCATGAGAAGCCTCCTTGAGCTTCAAGGCTGTGATCGTTATCACAACCTTTTACATGTCGTTTGATGTAATCCTTTCCGAAAGGGTTCACGCCCCGCCGTTAAGCAGTGTGCTGCGTGCGGGTCACGCCCCAACGGTCGATCACATCCACAATCCACTCGCCAATCGCGGACAGCTTACCAGCCCGCGCCTTTGGTCTTGGTCTTGATGCGGGTGACGAACATATCGGTGGTCATGTAGAGCGTTGAGCCATCGTCGCCCCAGGCGGCGTTGGAGGTGCGCTCATAGGTTTCGATGCGGCCCAGCAGCTTGTAGTCCGGTCCGAAGATGTAGATGCCACCGGGGCCGGACGCGAAGATGTTGCCTTGGGCGTCCACCTTCATGCCATCGGGCAGACCGGGCCAGCCCTTCTTCACGGCATCGGTCGAATCGAAGATCACTTTGCTTGAGCCCAGCGTACCGTCGGCATTCACCGGGAAGGCCTTC
Organism: Bryobacteraceae bacterium; assembly: GCA_044359315.1. Taxonomy (GTDB): domain Bacteria; phylum Acidobacteriota; class Terriglobia; order Bryobacterales; family Bryobacteraceae; genus JAPKYZ01. The sequence continues at coordinate 7,227 of JBIKMK010000112.1, forward strand.
CAGATGGCCGCGTCCGGGTCCGACTGGGCGACATACAGCGTCTTCTCATCAGGAGAAAAAGCGATGCCGTTGGGTCGCGTCATCTCTTTGGTCAACAGCGTCAGCTTGCCGTCGGGAGCCAGACGGTAGACGCCAAAGTGGTCGAGTTCACGGCGCGGGTCCTTCTCACGATTCGGCAGGCCGTAAGGCGGGTCCGTGAAGTAGAGCGAGCCATTCGAGTGGAACGCGCCGTCGTTGGGCGAATTCAGGCGCTTGCCTTGGTAGTTGTCCACTAGCGTGCGCATGCCACCGTCTTTTTCTAAGCGGGCCACGCGCCGGTCACCATGCTGGAACAGCACCAGCCGGCCTTGCGGGTCCAGCGTCAAGCCATTGGAGCCAGGCTCCGCACCGTAGTCCACCACGCCCGTGTAGCCGGAAGGTTTTGCGAACAACGTGATGCCCGCATTGCTGGGGGACCACTTCATCACCGAGTTGCGCGGGATGTCAGAGAACAGCAGTGCGTCCTCGCTCCAGCCGCGGCGCTTGGAAACCCACACCGGCCCTTCACACCAGGCGAAACCGGAGGCGATCACCTCGATCTTGGCGTCCGGGGCCAGGATTGCGTCCAGACGCGGGTCCAGCCGGTGGATCATCCCTTTGTTCGGGAGCGTCTTGGGAAGCTGAGGAGCCTGGGCCAGCATCAGGGCGGCGGTGGTGACAAAAAGAGCAATCACTTTCATCGTGAGGAGAGCATATCGCAGCGCAATGGGCGGCGGCTACTGGGTTGGGCGGAGATGGGCGGAGTTGGCCGGCGGTCGCCATGGGCGCTGACGGGGTGCGCCTTCCGGGGCTGCCGGTTCCAGTACACTTGTCAGCATGACGGTGCGTCAGGCTTGGGCTTGGATGCTCGTGTTGGCCAGTGCGGCGGCGCTGCTGGCGGCTCCGGCCGTGGGCAACCGCTGGTCACGGTATGAGCACGAAATGCAGGACCCCGTGGACGATCCCGCCGATGCGAATGAGAAGACCGAATTCGCCTTCGCCCGTCTGCGCTATCGTTCGAACCGTGACGGCTGGGGTTATGCGCGCTGGGGCATCGACTGCAACAGATCCGACCGGCAGTTCATTACCGGACTGAAGCGTCTGACCCGCGTGCACGCGCGCTCGATCGAAGAGATCATCGATGTCGAGAGCGATGAGATCTTCAACTGGCCTTGGCTCTTCGCGGTTTCACCCGGAGATTGGCAGTTGACCGACGCCCACTGCGCGCGGCTGAAGCAGTATCTTGACCGCGGCGGCTTTCTGATGGTGGACGACTTCCACGGCCCGCGCGATTGGGACGGCTTCATGTCGGGCATGGCCCGGATTGCACCCAACGCGCAGATTGTCGAGCTGCCGAATGATTCGCCCATCTTTCACGTCCTCTACAACTTGAGTGATCGAGTCCAGATCCCCGGTGCCAACGTGGTGCATGGACGCGGTTATGAGAAAGACGGCGTGGTGCCGCACTGGCGCGGCGTGCTGGACGAAAAGGGCCGCGTGATGGTGGCCGCCTGCTTCAACATGGATGTCGGCGATGCCTGGGAGTTCGCCGATTCGGCCGACTATCCGGAGAAGTTCACCTCCCAAGCCTACCGGCTCGGGATCAACTATGTGCTCTATTCGATGACGCATTAAGGTTGCCCCCCAGTCCGCCGCGCATGGCGTAACGCAATTGTTTCCAGCCAGTGATACGCTGCAAGCCTGATGGCTCACCATCGGGTGAGGCACCCGCATTTCATGTCACCCACTATGGCCACCCAAAACAGCTTTCCACTCAACCGCAAGTTCCTCTCAGGAGCCGCCGATGTCGCGGCCACGCTGTCGTCTCCGGACGCACCGCTATTGCTGGCGGCCTTTCAATCACCCGACAAGCCAATTCCCGCCGGGACCTTTCAACTGGGTCAACTACAAGCCTCGGCCGGAGGGGATGGCCAAGTGGGCCTGGGCGATCAAGGTAGAGTTAGCTTTGAAGGCCATGGTCAGGCGGCCTTCGGGCTGGGCATCTACGCCGACGCGGCAGCGGCATTGCAGGCCGCAATGCCGGCTGCGGAGCTTTCCGCGGGACTCCGCCTGGTGCAGCCCGCGGGCACGCGGTTTATCGTGCTGGCCGCGTCCTACAGCGCCGACGTAGCGGCCAAAGGTTCCGTCGCCTTGGGGGCGGGCGTGGGGGC
>JBIKMK010000111.1:0-9415 GCA_044359315.1 Bryobacteraceae bacterium
TCATGATCGAGATTACTTTGGGCGATGTCATGGCAGAGCCCGCAGCGCAAACAGCGGCAGCAACTGATCCGTGTGCTTGCGCAGCACACGCTTTTCTTCATAGGGCCCGCAGACCATCCGGTAGTCGCAATGCTCACATGCGCCTTGATCGGGCGCCGCCGGCAGAAAGCCTTTGGCGATCGACTCATCAATGATCCGCAGTGCTTCCGTGGCATGGTGGCGCGACGTGTCGGTGAGCCGGATCTCGGTTTCCTGGTAGCCACCGCGTTGCGTGGCATAGGAGAGGCGGCCCATCTCCACAGTGCGCTTCATCGCCTCTTCAAGCGCCGCGGCATACAACACCGGTTGCAGCACGCGGCCCTTCCCAACAAAAGCGGGGCGCTCAGCGGGGGGCTTGCCGGTCTTGTGATCGGTGACGCGCAGCGTGCCGCGATCACGGTGTTCCTCCACCAGGTCGATGCGGCCATGCAACTGGGCGCCCAGGACGGTTTGCTCGAAACTGAACTCTGATTTGAGAGGCACCCATTCCGGCTGATAGGACATCTCCCGCAGCCAGCCACGCAGATCGGTCCGCAGATCTTCCACTTCACTTTCCCAGACGCGCGGAATGGCGGGAGCCAGATCCTCGGCATACTGCGCGGCGGTCGCATTCAACACCTCATCCATCTCATCCAGCAGTTCCGGCAAGGGCCTGACCTGCCACGGTGACAGCTTTTCAAAGAAGCGCCGCTGGACTTCGTGGAACAGAGTGCCGCGCGTCAGCGGGTCCATCTGCTCAATGGCCACCGGCTGCTCACGCGGAGACAGCCGGTGAATGGCACGCAAAAGGAAATGATATGGGCACGAAGCAAACGTCTGGAGGGCGGTGGCCGAATAGGGACGGGCCGCCAGGCGGTGCGCGGCCAGCTCCGGCAGCGGCTCGATCAACCCATCTTCGGCATACCAGATCTTGCGCCAGCGCCGGCCGCGGGAACGCATGGAACGCACCAAGGTAGGGCTGGCGGCGATCAAATAGTGCGCCGCCCCGGGCGTGGGCCGCTGCGCCTGCTGGCCCAGGATGCCCAGATCATACTCGGCATCATCAATGGCCAGCGCCGGATCAGCCGGAGCGGGCCAGCCCAGCCGGGCGGAAGCGGAAGCACGCGCGGCTTCTTCAAACTCACGGAGTCCGGGAAGGTGTCCCGTAGCGGCACGCAACACCTCCAGGGCATAGAACGATGGCACACGGGGCCGGGATTGTCCGGTGTCCATGGTGGGATAGGAGACCACCAGCCGGTCACCCGCCGCCGCCGCAATGCGCAGCAGCAGACGCTCCCGCGCAATGCGGGTTGATTGCACCGCCAGCCCTAAGGGCTCCCGCGCGGTGTCGAGCAATAGCGGGTCTTCCTGGGCGCGCCGGGGGAACAGGCCTTCGGCGAGCCCCGGCAGATAGACCACCTCAAATGCCCGCCCGCGAGCTTCCTCAATCGTGCCGACAAAGACTTGCCCAAACCGGCGGGGTGGCGGCTCCACCCGCAGTGAGCCCAACCGTTCGCTCAAGACGTTCTGCACTTCCTCCAGCGTCACGGGCCCGATGTCTCCCATCGGCTCCAGTTCTTCCAGCAAGGCGTCGACAGCGTCGGTGGACCGCAAGGCGGCATGCGCCAGTTCCTCCAGCACCTGTAGCCAGCGGCCCCAGGGCGCGGCGGTGGGCAGGTCCGCCAAACGCTCAATCAAGGGCAAAGCGAAGTCGCGAAGGCGGTCCAACTGTTCGATCCGGTAAAGCGGCGCCTCCTGGAGGCGGAACTCGCGGGCGAGACCATCCAGACGCCGCCGCCAACGGCTGGCCCCACCGATCACCGCCGCGTCGACGATCAACTGCTCCCAGGCAAACGGCGCCACCGGAGTCTCATCCAACTGAGGCACCTGGGCCAGCGACAGATACTCCGCGAATCGCGACGCCGACAGATTCTCGAGCGCGCAGTTCAGCAGCGCCAGAAACGCTCGCCCGGCGGGATCAGGCCGCACCGTGCCATGGGAGAACCAGCCCGGAATACCGGCCCGCCGCAATGCCTCTTCCACCAGCGGCTGATAACGGTCCGGGTGGCGCAGCAGGATGGCGATCCGGTCAAACGGCAGGCCGGAGCGCTGGATGCGGCGGGCAATCTCGACGCATTCGAGACTCTCGCCGGGTGCGGCAAAGTAAGCGACCGTCGGATCAAGAGTTGCTTCCGGAGGTGGTTCCGGCGCAAAGACAAAGCGCCGGACGCGATCCAGGGCCCCGCCGGAGTCCACACTGATAGCAGTGGGAGGTACTGCTACCTGGCAGAACTCCTGATCGCCCTCCAGCGTCAGGATAGTGGCGGACGGTGCCTGGGCGATGAGGCGATCGAGAAACTGACGCTCCAGCCGGTGGCGGACGGGGACGTCCAGGATGAGCAGTGGGAGGCCAAAGAAGCGGCTCTGCTCCGCCTCCAGTGCGCGGGTATAGAGTTCGGCCAGATCAGCCAACTGCGCGGCTTCCAGCAGTTCTGTGTATCGCCGGTGCAGGGGGCCTAAATCACCCTGGGGCGGGACGCCATTCAGCCGCAACTCATTCAAGGTCGAGGCCGAAGCCCGCACAAAACCCGGCATGTCGGCCACCGGCGAAAAGTAACCCAACTCGCGCGTGCGCCTTAGTTCATCGATGGCCCGAGCCACCAAAGCCTCCTGGGCCAGCGGTGTCAGGGGCGTCAGCGCCTCATCCACCATCTGGGCGGCCAGTTGCGGCAAAGTGAAGCGGTGCAGCCCCAGGCTGCCCTGGCCCGATTGCCAGACAAACTCATCCGCCGCCGCCCGCGTCGAGGCGATCAGGATGCTGGGACTGTTGGCAGGGACCGCCGAGGCCATCGCCGCCAACGCATCCCGATAGGAACAGACCATGCGCGGGTGCAGCCGGGAGGTATCCCGGGCGGAGAGATCATCGGCCTGGGGCGCAATCTGTTCCGTCATCTGGGGTCACTGGCCTGCATCTGGTTTCAACTGGAAGGGTGTTTCCAGTACTTAGCCGTACTTTTCCCGCTTGGCTAGTATCCCGCATTCTGCCCTACTGGCGAGCAGGTATCCGGAGAATTGCCTGCCGTTGAGCGACGCCCAGGAGACACCAGCCGGCATTGCGGCTCGCTATCCTGGAGGCACATGGTGAAGAATGCTCATCTGCTGGAGGAATTGGACCGGGAGATCGCCCAACAGCATCCGCTGACGATTGAGCAGAAGTACGCCATCTTGAATGCCATGTACGACTACGCCCGCAAAGTGGGGGCCTTCCCTCCCAAGGATCCGCTGGAAGGGTTAGAAGTGGACTTGCGGCTGGCGGAGTTGCTTCGGCATGTTTGAAGAGCTCCTGGTGGCCCTCGATCAGGCCCTGCGGGCGGCGGGTATCGCCTACATGGTGATTGGCGGGCAAGCGGTGCTGCGATACGGTGAGCCGCGGATGACCAAGGATATCGACATCACTTTGCGGTTGGGACCGGACGAACTGCCCCGCGTCCGAGCGGCGCTGGCACCGCTGGGCCTGGATGATCTGGTGGATGATCCGAAGTCGTTCGTCGAGCGGACGATGGTTTTGCCGCTCCGGCATTTGGCGTCCGGCGTCCGGGTGGATCTGGTGTTTTCGTTTTCGCCCTATGAGTACGAAGCAATTGATGCCGCGGTCACGCTGCCGGCGGGAACCGGCACGGCGCGATTCGCCCGGCCGGAGGATCTGATCATCCACAAGGTTTTCGCCGGCCGCCCGCGAGACCTGGAGGACGTTCGCCATATCCTCAACAATCAGTTGGTATTGAACCGTGACTACATCAAAGCCCGGTTGACTGAGCTGGGCGAGGTTGCGCTGGTGGATCTGGTCCAGCGATTTGCCGAATGCGACCGCCACCACTAGCAAAGGCCGGGCACACGAACCCAGCTAGATCTTGAAGAAGATCTTCCGCTGGTAGAGCCAATAGCAGAGCCCCCACATCAGGCCCAGCACCACCAGGTTGTGCGGAATCGCTCCAAAGCTGCCCAGAAACGCAAAGTTGCCGGTGAAGTTACCGACGCCGCGAGAAAGCCAGCCGCGCAGCACTTGGGAGAACGAGTAAATGAAGATACAGTTGGTGCCCACCACAATCGCCGGAAAGGCCCACCGCGTCCAACCCTTCACTTCCACCAGCCAGTAACAGGCGGCCAGCGCCAGCAACACCCAACCTGCGCTGAAAAACGTAAATGACCCCAGCCACAGCCGCTTCACCATCGGCACAAAGGGTGCCAGCGCCAGGCCGAGGGTGAACGCGCCCCCCGCCGCCGCCGCCAGCCACTTCAGGCGCTCCGCGTGAGGCCGGGGCTGCATCAGGAACATGCCGGTCCAAACTCCAAACAGTACCGTCATCGCATTGCCCAGAAAGTTCAACGTGGTGTAGTAGCCGGAATAGTTGTAACCCAACAGTGCCTGGTCCACCACCGCACCGAAGTTACGGGCGCCATCGAACGGCCCGTCCGGACCGGGATAGAGGAACAGCAGGCCATGGTGCAGCACCATCACCGCCACGGCCGCCGCCACCTGCTGCCATAGGCGGAGATTCCAGATGAGGAAGCAGAGCACATAGGCCAGCGCGATCTGGCACAGCACGTTGATCAATTGGAACTTCAGCGGGCCACGGGTATTCCAGTTGGAAAGTACGTTGGAGAGCACAATCAGAAACGCTGAGCGCCACAAGACATGGGCCGCCAACCCCGTGCGCGTCACCCCAGCCGCCAAGCGGCGCGAAAAGGCAAGCGGCATGGCGACGCCCACGATAAAGGTGAAGGCGGGTTGGATCAAGTCCCAGAGCGTGCAGCCCACCCAGTCAGCGTGTTCAAACTGATTCGCCAGCCACGCCCAGGCAGGTTGATCCTTGAAGGCTTCGTGAATGCCAAAGCCATGCGAGATCAGCAGCAGCATCGTCAAGCCGCGGAACACGTCCAGCGAGACCAGCCGCTCGGTGGCCGCCAACAGCAAAGGCCGGGGCGGAGCGGCAGCCGCAGACGCCGCGGCGGGCATGGAGGCGGACACGGTAGCCATAGTGCCTGTGATTCTACATCAGCCGGACCATCCGAATCGGCTGCGTGGGAAGCCAGCGGGGCCGCGGCACCGGCGCACCAGTTGGCGCTCTCCTCCAAGGCGCCGACGATGAGTACATATGTAACTTATCCCGGCATCGACGTATGTAACACAGTTGGTGCCCCATACTAACGGCTTAAGCGTTGTCCATCACCCGGAAAACCGCTTTCGTACCGTACTAGACATGGTTGTGGCCCCTGGCTATTCACTTTTGTGAAGTTCTTCTGTCCGGCGTATGTATCTATTTTTCAATGACTTGAGTGGGATTCGTCGAGACATGGAAGTACTATATTCCACCGCCGATGACGCGCAGTGCAGTACCTTGCACCTAGTACGAGCGGGACTACTTTGCATTGACTAAAGCGCGAGTGGCCCATAACCTTGGTTTGTCGCCGGAGAAACTTTCACTAACACTGGGATTGAATCACCGGGCAGATTACAAGGAGCATCCAAAGCATAATGAAAATCACCAACATCCTGGCGGGGGCCCTGCTGATGTCCAGCAGCATGTTCGCCGCCACCATCACCACGTTCGATTCCACACCGTTCTCCGGCAGCGGCAGCGCTAGCTTCAAGTTCGGCAACGACGCCGCCTCGGGCGAAACCTTCGACATCCCCACCAAACTGGGAAGCGTCAAGGGTGGCAGCAACCTCAAGGAAAGTGGCTACGAGTGGAGCATCAGCTGGAACGTAGACCCCACCTTGTCGTGGAGCTACACCACCGTCATCAGTGGCCTGCAGACCATTGAGTTCGAGATCGACATTGTTCCGGACGCCTACGACCGGATCTTCAACTCCGCGGGCTACACGCTGACGGGAACCAAGTCCAGCGCGGGCGCGGGCATCAAGAACTTCACCGTCGAGGCCTACGTACCCTACCCCGGAACGTACATTTCGCAGGGTGACGTTTCCGTTCCGGGCATTTCCGGCGTGAAGGGCACCATGACCGAGAGCAACGACAACTCCAACCTGGGCGGCGTCGGTCCGTTCCTGGCCTTCGGTCCGGCCGTGAACCCCTTGAAGATGGGTGTCAAGATCTCGTTTGAGTCCATCCTGAGTCCGGGTGATCAACTGTCCCTGAATGGCACGTTGACGATCGAGAAGGACGCCCCGGCCGTTCCTGAACCGGCCACCTTTGGCCTGATCGGTGCGGCGTTGGTCGCTCTGGGTGCCGTGGCTCGCCGCCGCGCCTAGTTCGTTAAGTGGTGGCGGCACCTCTCCAGGCAAGTGGGACGAGGGCCGCAACCAGCAGTACCAGTCCAAATTGAAGTACCCCCGAAAGGCTCGCTACCCGCGAGCCTTTTCGTCTTTTTGTTGGTCATTCAGGCTCGGTTCACGCCCCGCTCCGGGCTATCCAGCCCCGGGGCACTGCCAATGCCGACCGCAGTCTGGTTCAGTCAACTATCTTCCGATCGCGTGGCTATCTTTTCGCTTGACACCATGCCGCACTCAGCCGTAAAGTTAAGACGTTCACTATACAAATGTAGATTAAACTGAGGTGGATTGTGTGTCCCCCACGGCGAGTTGGCGCTCGTTGCCGCCGTCACCTTCCTCCCAGCCTTATCCCCCGCCCGCATCGGGAGCAATGTCATGAATCTAATGACACTTAAGGAGACTCAACGATGAGAAGCCGCTTCAAGCTGATCGGATTAGGATTGTTCATGCTAGGGTCAGCGGTGATGGCCACGCCCATCGTGCCGCTTTATGGTTTTGGCGGTGTGACGATCAACGGTCTCCCGACCGTCTCGTTTGCACAGAACACGAAGACCGGCCAGGTGTTGTCGTACAATCCGCTAGAAACAGGCAACGCGTTCGGTGCCGAGTCGCTGAGAAAAAACGGTTTCATCTGGAGTGTGTCCTGGAATGTGGACCCGGTGTTGACCTGGAGCTTCACCACCACCAAAGGTGGCCCGCAGACTCTGACATTTAACATCAACATTTTGGAGGATCAGTTCGCCGACATCTTTACGTCAGCCGGCTACACCATCACCGGTGACCGGCGTGGCAAAGGGGCTTCAGTGAGTGATGTCGTTCAAAAGGCATATCTTCCTTGGCCGGATTCGGCCGGAAACGAAGTGGCGGTCGGCCTGACGACGGTGAAGGGCTCCAACCTCGTCAAGGGAACCAGGACCGTCTCAAACGACAACTCGAATTCAGGAGGCAGCGGAGACTACGTGGATATGCCGATCACGAAGGCAAAGTCGATGGGGTTGGTGATCACGTTTAATGCGACTTTGGGCACAAATGATCGTTTGGCGATGAACGGGCAGTTGGACATTTTGCCCATACCGGAGCCAGCCACTTTCGGTTTACTAGGGATTGCGCTAGCGACACTGGCAGTGTTTGCGGCCCGTCGCGCGTAAATCCTGCCTCACCATTGGGTTGAAGTGCTTGGGCACTTCAGTTTGAACATGCAGAAAGAAGAAGGCTCCCTCCGTGGGGGCTTTTTTCTTGCGGGGCATGTGCCGTGACATGCCGAAACAGGGGGGGCTCGCCAGTTTGCGAGCGCAACGGCCGCCCGAAAGTAAGGGTTTTTTGCAGATCGCAGTTGACAGTGGTACTAGAACACCTTACACTACCTTAGGTACGTAAAATCCCGGAGAACTATGTCCGGGACTGTGGAAAATGGAGGAAATTTAATGCATCGCTTGTTTTTGCCTCTTCTTTTGGCCTGTGCACCAATCATGTCTGGGGCTATTTTGGTGTCCATTCAGGATGAGAATGCTGGTCATCTGACGGTAGACCTTGACGGACGCCGCGTGGTGTCGGAGACGTTTGAAGTGGTGGACAAAACCGGAACTTGGACCGGTGGAGATCTGGAGGGGACAGGGTTCTCGTATTCAGCTACCTGGGACAAGGATCCGTTTATCTCTTGGACGTACAACACCTCCAAGAGCGGCAAGCACGTTGTCAAGTTTGACATTCCGATCTTCTCGGATACGTTCAATCAAATCTTCAATTCGGCTGGCTACACTCTGACGACGACCAAGGGTGCTGGCGCTTCATCGATCAAGAATGTCTCGGTGAAAGCCTACATTCCGTGGCCCGATGTAGCCGTGAACGATGTTCCTGAGGGTTATGTCACCGTGGCCGACACTGCTATTCCGGCGGGTGGCACGCTGACCAAGTCAGATGACAACTCCAACTTGGGTGGCGTTGGTCCATATAAGGCGTTCGGTCCGCGGGTGGCCAGCAGCATGGGATTGGTTTTGGAGTTTGACGCCGCACTGCCCGCAGGGGCAAGCTCGGTGGCATTCAACGGGACCCTCTCGATTCTGCCCACGGCCGTTCCCGAGCCGGCGACGTTTGCCTTGATTGGCTTCGCGCTGGTTGGGTTCGGTGCACTTTACCGTCGCCGTTCGGCTTAGGTTGGAGTGTCCGCCTAAGGCGGGTTGTTGGCTATTCGATGAAAGTGTTGTTTGGGGCGGGCCTACCATTCGGTGGGCCCGTTTCTCATTGGGGCCCTAGTTTTCCCCACCCGTTGCGGGACGATGCGTTTCCCGGGGTAGACCTTCTATAATTAAGGGTTCAGTGCCAGAAAACTCTGCTAGCCAGATCGAAGTGTCTCCCGCTGCCCTCTTGTCACGGCTGGATCTATCGAAGCAGGAAGGGTTTGACTTCCTGGTTGATCTCACTGCGGTTGATTATCCGCAACGCCCATCCCGGTTTGAGGTAATCTACCGGCTGCGCCGTCTAAGCGACAATGCGGAACAATTGACCAAAGTGGTGGCCACCGGGGACGCACCCCTGCCCTCGATCACGGGATTGTTTTCCGGGGCCAACTGGCTGGAACGAGAACTGTACGATATGTTCGGGCTGACGTTTGAAGGCCACCCGGACATGAAACGCATTTTGCTACCCGACGGGTGGGAGGGCCACCCGCTGCGGCGGGATTACGGACTGACGCAGATGGACAATGCCTGGGTGCAGGCCAATCTGGGAATTGAGAGCGGGCAGTAGAGCGACCGCAACCCAAGACGACATGACGACGGCTTTTGAGTCCAGCGAACTAGTCCTGAACATGGGTCCGCAGCACCCTTCGACGCATGGCGTGCTACGGGTGATCCTGAAGCTGGATGGAGAGCGGGTGACCGGTACCGAATGCGTCATCGGCTACCTGCACCGCGGCGTTGAGAAGATCGCCGAGAACCGCACGTACGCCATGTTCGCCCCCTACGTGGACCGCATGGATTATGTTTCAGCGGTCTCCAATGGCTTGGGCTATTGCCTGGCGGTGGAAGCGCTGCTGGGCGTTACGGCGCCGGAGCGGGCGCAGGTGGCACGCGTGATCCTGACGGAGCTAAACCGCATCGCCAGCCA
>JBIKMK010000746.1:0-2605 GCA_044359315.1 Bryobacteraceae bacterium
GGCGTTTCTCGACGCGCAGTTCTCGGTGGAGAAGCTGCGCCTGACGGTCTTGAAGGACACGGGCGACCTGCTGGCGGCGCTCAACTAGACTCCCCAAGGAGCGCTAAACTGGCAGCATGATCCGGTGGCTTGTCCCAGTAGCCGCGCTCGCCGGGGCTTGGCTGCTGGTGCCTGCCCCGTTGTCGCTTGAAGTTCGTCAAGGCCAGGTGTACCGCGCCAGCATCGCGGGCGTGGGCCGCGCCTCCATCGCCGGGCAGACGAAGACGCTGGATGTCTGGGACCGCGACTTCACGCGCGAGTTCCGCGCCACGCGGTCCGGCGCACCCCCCATTGAGCTTCCACCGGGAGCCACGCTCGACCTTCAGCCCGTGGCGGATCATGTTCTTCCAGCCAGTGATTGGCGCGCGGCGGAGACGTTCCGCGCCGGTGAGACGATCGCCGCCTATGCCGATGAGCGGCCCTATCTGCCCTCGACCGAAGCTGAACTGCGGGCGGGAGTGCATTGGTACAAGGTCCGGCTCGCCGAGACGGAAAAGCGCCTCGTGTTCTTCAATGTCGAAGTGGACGACCGCGATGTGCCGTCCGATGTCGACTTGTTCACCGCCACCGCGTCGGGCGAGTTGACACCTTATCGCGAAGGGTCCCACCGCTACACGCCGGAGGCGACGCAGAACTTCCCCGGCCTGGCCAGTTACCGGACCCGCGTACTGGAACCGGGGCGCGACTATCTGGTGCGCGTGGCCGCGAATCATCCCTGGTACCGGCTGCGGACCAAGTCGTACCCGGTGCCGCCCTACGCCGACCCGAAGCAGGCGGTGGAAGTGGGCATGGACCTGATGGTCAGCCTGGGTGATGCGTGGCTGAACAATGTCCCGCGCCGGGGTGCCGTCGCGCAGCGGGACACCATGCAGCATGCCGAAGTGCAGAATTGTGTCGCCTGTCACGCCACACAGTTCACGATGAGGGCCTACCGTGGTGCACGCGATCGGGGTTTTGCGCCGGTGAATCCGCATGCCGCCGCCAACCTGCAGGCCCAGCTTGCCAACAACCCGCGCCCGCTGCCGGGGCATGAGGGAGCCAACTGGTCCCGGGTGATTTTTTCGGCGCGGGCTGTTTCCACGCGCTTGCCGTTGCTGGTGGATTCGCCCGACGTCCGCCGGGGAGCGGTGAAGTTTCTGGATCTGGTCAATCCTCTGGAGCCGGAAGCCGATGGAGCCCCCCCGAACGTCAGCCCCATGGAAGTGGCCTTTGGCGCGTTGCGGCTTTATCGCGAACAGCAGCACCCGAGGGCAGCGGAACTGGAGCGTCAGGTGCGTGCGTTTGCCGCCTCCAACGTCACGGACTTGAGCTGGAAAGTGCTGGCGCTGCGCGACGCGGCCGACATTGAGCGGCTGCGCACGATGCGGGGCGAAGCCGACTTCATTGAATCGCTGCGTCTCTACGCCCTGGCCGCGGCCGGCACACAGCCCGACCTGTCGGCGCTGCTCGCCAGCCAGCAGCCTTGGGGTGGTTGGCAGGGCGATCCGGGCCCGAAGACGTTCAATACTCCCTTCCGTGATACGCAGTTCGCACTGCTGGCGCTGGCTGAGCGTTACCCGCAAGCAGTTGCTCCGGCAGTCGTGGCGGAACCAGAGCCGGCTCTTGCCGGTAAGGCGAAGCTGCGGCGAGAAGCGGTGCGGTTGCGCCGGGCGGCTGATACGACGGCTCTGTTGAGCGCGCCCCGGTGGGTGATGCTGCGGGCTTTGAACAAGCAGTTCCGGCAACTGGCGGGTGATGATGCGCTGCTGGCCGCCACGAAGACCGCGCTGAACGATGGTTCGCCCTTGGAGCGCCTGGATGCCGCCATCGCGCTGACGCACTGGTATACGTGGCGCAACGATGAAAGCATTTTGGATGCCTTGGCTGCGCGGCTGAGCCGCGAGACGGAGCCGCGGGTGCGGCGCGTGCTGACGGAAGGCGTCTCGAACATTCTCGATGAGAACCTGGGCTATGCCGAGGCCTGGATGCGCGCCATGGTCCGGGAGCAGGACCGGGCGAAGACCGTGGCCGCGCTGCACGAAAGAAGCCGCCGCCAGGGGGTGGTGTTGGCCCGTCATCTGAGCACCGGCACGCGTGACGCCAAGCTTTCTTTGTTGACCTCCCTATGGGATCTGCCCCTGCGCCACATGGCCATCCCGGAGGATGCCGCGCACCGCAGCGAAGTGACGCTACCGGCCTATTACGAAGAGTTCTCGCGCGGCGTGCCGCGCCTGCATGAGCCGGAAGCGCGGTACGCCCCCTACGGGGAGGCACTGCGGTTCCGTTATGGCGCGGGCAATGGGTTTTTCAAAACGCGAGTGGGCAATGACAGTGACGCCATCGACCTGACGGGAGCCGGGCCGGAACTGGAAGCAGCCATTCTCGCCTGTGTCCAGTCCGGCGACGCGGAGTTGCAGACGGCGGCGATCAAGGCGGGTTCCGCTTTGGGCGGGGCGATGTCGCCCGCGTTTACCCGGACGATGTTGGCGCTGGCCGACACCAGCGATGTCCGCTATGTCTACGAGAACAGCGCCCGGGGACGGCTGACCTTAGGGGACCCAGCGCAACCGGACGAAGCCACCATCAA
>JBIKMK010000747.1:0-2598 GCA_044359315.1 Bryobacteraceae bacterium
CGCCGGCGGTGGCCAGCCAGCGGTGCCAGTCTGTGACTGCGCGGAAGAACGCGCGGCCTTCCGGTGACGGCTTGCCCAGCAGTTCGCCCGTGTAGGCATCCACATAAACGCTCTCGCGCCCCATCGCCAATAAGGCCGGTGCCGCCGGGTCGGCCTTCACGGTGACGGCGGTGGGTGCGGCCCCGCCCCGGGCCTGCGCGGCATTCAGAATCGCTTCCAACGAGGGCGTCGCGCCCGGCTTGGCCGCCGACTGGTAGCCGCGATCGGTCCAGGCCACCGTCTGCTTCTCGTACGTCAAGATCACGCCGGTCACCGACATGATCAGCACAATCAACCCGGCCAGAATACCCACCGGCAAGTGAATCCAGAAAATGATTTTGCGCAATTCTCGCTCCATCGCCGGACCCTGGGGCGGCCCGTGAAATCTGCACTTCCAATATGCGACCAAACTAGTCGCATTGTCAAGCTAGATGCAACTGATTTGCGAAAACGGGGCGCTGTCGCGTTGCCGGGCAGGAACCGGCGATTCTCCGTTTGACGCTGACCTCGGGGTTTGACACAATCGCCTCCTAATGAATCGCCGTAACTTTCTCACGTCACTGGGCGCGGCCGCGTTGCCGGCGCTGGCTTTCGCGCAGGAGAAATCCAAGCTCAAGATCACCGGGATGCGCCTGGTGAAGACGCGGCTGAAGAAGCAGCCGCCGGCCTACACGCCCTCGCCCGGTGCCTGGTCCACCCAAGGCGTCGAGGTGGCCAGCCCGATGTCGGTCTACCCGGAATACAAACTGCGGCGCGAATCCTACTTCCCGGATGCGGGCAAGCTCCCCGGCTTCACGGTCGAGGTCTTAACCGACAAAGGCATCAAGGGTTACGGCAACGGCGGCGCCGGCGGCGGCCCGGTGGCTACTGATCACTTGGCCAAGCTGATGATGGGCCGCGACCCGTTTGACATCGAACGCAACTGGGACATGATGTGGCGCGGCACCATGCACTACGGCCGCATGGGCGTCACTAT
This sequence comes from Bryobacteraceae bacterium, assembly GCA_044359315.1. Lineage (GTDB taxonomy): Bacteria > Acidobacteriota > Terriglobia > Bryobacterales > Bryobacteraceae > JAPKYZ01. The sequence goes on from JBIKMK010000747.1 coordinate 1,016, forward strand.
GAACGCGATCTCGGGCGTCGATCTGGCCCTGTGGGACATCGTCGGGCAAGCGCTGGGCGAGCCTGTCTGGCGGCTGATCGGCGGCGAAACCAAAGCCCGCATTCCAGCCTATTGCACCGGCAACGACGTCGACCAGCACATCGAATTCGGCTACAAGCGCTTGAAGCTGGCCATGGCCCACGGTCCCGCCGACGGCCTCGCCGGCCAACGCAAGAACCTGGAGCTGGTCAAGGAGACCCGCAATAAGCTCGGACCCGATGGCGACATCATGCTCGATTGCTGGATGGCGTGGACGGAGCGTTACACGCTCGAAATGGCCGAGATGATGGCCCCCTATCGCGTCTACTGGATGGAAGAGGTCCTGCAGCCGCACGACTACGCCGGGTTCGGACGTTTGAACTCCGCCATCAAGTCCACCCGCATCGTTACGGGCGAGCATGAGTATGGCCGCTACGGCTTCCGCCAATTGCTGGAACACAACGGCGCTTCCATCTGGCAGCCCGATATTAACTGGTGCGGCGGCTTAACCGAGCTGCGCCGCATCGCCGCTATGGCTGCCGCCTACGACATCCCGGTGATCCCGCACGGTGGCGGGCTGGGCGATGGCGCGCACTTTATCTTCGCCACCTCCAACAGCCCGTGGGCGGAGCTGTTCCTGCCGCCGCCCGGCGGCCCCAAGCAGGTTTACGAAATGTTTGAACAACAGTACGGCATCTCCCGCGGACCCGAGGGCATCTACATGCGCCCCTCCAACCGCCCCGGCTTTGGCCGCGAGATCGAGGTGTCCGAAGCGTGAGCAGCGCACTCCCTCTCAGCTATTCTGTCGGCCCCACCGAGCCCCTGCTTGATCTCACCATCGGTGAAGCTCTCCGCCAAACCGCGCAGCGCTGGCCGGACCGGTTGGGCATTGTTGTCCGGCACCAGAACGTCCGGCTCACTTGGCGTGAGTTCGATGCTGAAGTGGACCGCACCGCGCGCGGTCTGGCCGGGCTGGGTCTCCAGCCGCTGGACCGCGTCGGCATCTGGGCGTCGAACCACCTGGAATGGGTGTTGCTGCAATATGCCTGCGCCCGCGCCGGCTACGTGCTGGTGAACGTCAACCCAGCCTACCGTTCACATGAGCTGGCCTACGTCCTGCGCAAGTCCGGCATGAAGGCGCTGTTCCTGTTTGAACGCGACGCCCGCACCAACTTCCGCGAGATCCTGGAAGCCGCGCGGGAGCCTGGCCAGGCACTGGAACACGTCGTCTACCTGGGCAGCGATGAGTGGACCACGATGCTCGCCAATGGCGCGGACTTGCCCACGCGGCCCGTGCTGCTGGACGACCCCACCAACATGCAGTACACCTCAGGCACTACCGGGTCGCCCAAAGGTGTCGTGCTGACGCATCGCGGCTTGGTGAACAACGCCTGGTATACCGGCGAATGGATGCAGATGACGGAAGAGGATGTCTTTTGCATCCCGTTCCCGCTCTACCATTGCGCGGGCTGCGTCTGTTCCGTGTTGAACTCCGTCATCCATGGAACGGCCATGGTGTTCCCCTCCGCATTGTTTGATCCGCGCGCTGTGCTGGAGGCGATCGA
>JBIKMK010000113.1:0-9391 GCA_044359315.1 Bryobacteraceae bacterium
TGGCACTCACGCGGGCGTCCATCCGCGCGTGGGCGCTTGCGATGTGCTGCCGTTTGTCCCGGTGGAAGGCGTCACGCTGGCCGAGTGCGCTGAACTGGCCCATCGCGCCGGGCACGAGATCTGGCGACGGTATCAGGTGCCGGTGTTCTTCTATGAAGCGGCGGCGCTACGACCGGAACGGCAGCGACTGGAAGAGGTCCGGCGTGGTGGTTTTGAAGCGCTGGAAACCCGGCCCGACTTGCCGGACGTGGGCAATGTTCGCCGTCACCCAACGGCCGGTGCCACCATTGTCGGGGCGCGCAAATTCCTGATCGCCTACAACATCAATCTCGCCACGGACAACGTCGCGGTGGCCAAGGAGATCGCGAGCCGCATCCGCACGTCTTCTGGTGGCCTGCCTTGCCTGAAGGCGCTAGGGCTGGCGCTGGAGGCGCGGAAACAGGCGCAGGTCTCAATGAACCTCACCGACTTTGAGGTGACGCCGCTGGCCACCGTCTTCACCACGGTGCGCGATCTGGCAGCGGCACAAGGCGTCGAGATCGCGGGTAGCGAACTGATTGGCCTGATCCCGCGACGCGCCTTGGATGGCACCGGGCAGTTGGATCTGCGGTGGGAACAGTTCGATGAGAGCCGTATTCTCGAAAACCGCTTGCCCGCCACCTGAGCGGCGGGATCAGCTCCGGGGCAACAGCGACACATGCGCCGAGACGATGCGCCAACCAGTAGGGAACCGGATCCAGACCTGGCTCTGCCGGCCTCGCACTGTGCCGGTTGCCGTGGTGCGCGAAAACTCCAGCGTGACGCTGGCGGAGTCGCTTCCAAAGGTGACGATGTCCAGCCGGTCCACTGTGCGTGCCAGGTTGGCGGCGGGGCGGCCTTTGCGGAAGGCTTCCAGTTCTTCGTGACCATAGAGATTCTCGGCCACACCGAAGCGCATCACCTCGGGCGATGCCCAAAACATCGCCACCAGCGTGTCGACGTCGTTGGTCACCAGCGCTTCTTCGTAACGCGGGTAGAGCTCCCGCAGTTCCGCCACCACGGCGGGCAGATTCACTTCATTGGTTTGGATCGCCATTACATTGCCTCGCAATTGCCTTTAGCGGCCGGTGGGGAACAGGACCCGGTCCGGGAGAATTTGTTTGCTGATTGAGCCGCTGACCGTGTAGACCGGCTCATTCACTACCTGGCTGAGCCGCAGGCGGAGCGCGACGCTACACAGGATGTAGGCATGGACCGGGTCCATCCGCCAGCGGCTGACCAGCAGGTCCACCATGCGGCTGGTGGCGTTGCGGGCGGCGGCCGCGATGTCTTCGCCGCACTCCACCACGATCCAGCAGTCGCCATGAAGGTCCGGCGCCACCGCTTCGCTGGATTCGATGAGCGGACCTTCAAGCGGCTCATTCTTGTGTAGCCGAAAGCGCAGCGTGGCGTCGAGGGGGCACTCCATGCCATTGATGCAGACCTCGCCATCACCCTGCGCCGCGTGGCCATCGCCACAGCTGAACAGTGCCTCGGGGCAGTACACCGGCAGGTAGAGCTTGGCTCCCGCGCAGAGTTCGCGGACGTCGAGGTTGCCACCGAAGTTGCCGGGCGGCCGGGTGCGGAACTGCCCCGTTTCGGCCCGCGCCACGCCCATCACACCCAGAAAAGGCCGCACCGGCACGATGGCCGGGGCCAGCGACCGGGTGAGGTTGCCATCCAGTTGCCAATGGAACAAGTACGCGTCTGAAAAGCGCTGCTTCAAGAAGCCCAGGCCGGGCGTGACGCTGGACCAGCCCCAACCATGGTGCCGCGTCTCCAGGACTTCCACTTCGAGGACATCGCCCGGTTCCGCGCCTTCTACGGCGATCGGTCCGGTGAGCGAATGGATGCGGGTGCGGTCAATCGTCAGGAACTGTTCAGCGGTCATGCCGGGCTGGACTTGGGCGCCGCTGGCGTCCTGGCATTCGACGTGGACGGTGTCGCCCGGGGCAATGCGCAGGCGCGCGGGTAGCGTCCGGTCCCAAACGGAATGCGTGGGAGTGGCTGAAAGGTGATGCTCGCTCATACTTTGACCCTCACCATCATCTGGGTCTCCACCATCGCGCCGCGTGGCAGTCCACTGACGCCTACGGCGGCGCGCACGTGGCGGCCCGCTTCGCCGAACAGTTCAACCAGCAGATCGGATGCGCCATTGATGACGGCCGGAGATTCCGTGAAGCCGGCCACGCTGTTGACGTAGCCGTTGAGCGAGACGACTTCGGCCACTGCATCGAGCGAACCCAGCTCGCGCCGGATGACGGACAGATGGTTGAGCGCGCAAGCGCGGGCGGCGGCATAACCGTCAGCCACCGTGGCCCCTTGGCCCACCACGCCGGTGATCACGCCGCCGGGGCCGGAAGAGATGGCACCCGCCAGAAACAGCAGTTCGCCGACGCGCTTGGCGGAGACATAGGTGCCGCCGGGCGAGGGCGGGGGTGGCAGTTCCAGGCCTAGTTCGATGAGTCGCGCTTCCGGTGTCATAACTCGCGAATCTAGCACAGGAGCCGATCACCGATACAATCGAGTCTGGATTCCCTTGATCACACGCATTGCCAAGCTGTTGCTTTTAGCCTCCATCGGGCTGTTCTACACGCTGGTGGTGTTCAACAACCTGACAGACTTTGATTCCAACTACCAGTTTGTCCGGCACGTGCTGATGATGGACACCACATTTCCCGGCAACCGTGGCCTGTGGCGCGCGCTGCATGATCCGATGCTGCACCTGGGGTTCTATTGGTCGATCATCCTCTGGGAGTTCGTGACGATGGTGTTGTGCTGGTGGGGCCTGGCGCGATTGGTGGCCCAACTAAAGCGTCCGGCGAGCGACTTCAACGCCGCCAAACGGCTCCCGATTCTTGCGCTGACGCTGGGGATGTTGCTGTGGCTGGTCGCCTTTCTGGCGGCGGGCGGCGAGTGGTTCCTGATGTGGCAATCTACCCAGTGGAACGGACTTCAGACCGCATACCGCATGCTGATGATCGTGGGCTTCGTGTTGCTGCTGATGGTGCAGCCGGAGCGGGATGATCAGCCGTAGTGGCGGGGTTAGCGAATGAACTTGATCCGATGTGATGACCGGAATTCCCGCCGTATCTCTTCCTGCTTGCGATCGATGAACGACTCACTGGATGTCGGTACGTGACGGTACTTGCCCCGGACTGAAGCAACCATCCGCTCCCGGCCGGAAGAGGTGGCGGGTAAAGACGTTGCCATCGCGGCCAAAGCGGCGGCTAGCTCTTGCCGTTGCTCCAGATCGAGGCAACGAACCGCGTCAACGATTGATTGAACCTGTTCCGACATCACACACCGTCCTCAAACCATCATAACCGGGCCCCACACGAACTAACTGCCCTCACGGCTGGGCCCCTACGGCAGAAACTTTGTCGTGTAGGCCGTCGCCGGGTCGATTTTGTGGCGGACGATGCCCAGGGTGGTGAGTTGATCGTTTAAGGTGGCCCAGCGCTCCGGGGACATTTTGCCGATGCCGGCACCAGTCGCGTCGTCTCCGGTGATGAAGTTTCCATCGCGTAGCGCTCCGAAGGTGAAACCGAGCTGGTCCGGCTTCTGGGCGGGGTTGGCTTTCAGGATCAGGGCGTGGGCCGGGGCGGGGTCGCGGAGGTATTCCTGCCAGCCCTGGAGCGAGGCGTGGACAAACTTCCGCACCGCCTCCGGCTGCTTTTCGGCAAAGCGTCTGTCGGCGAAGAACACGCGGTAGGGATCGTAACCAGCGGTGCTGATCAGCAAGGTGCGATAGGTGGCGCCGGCTTGCTTGACGAAGAACGGTTCGCTGGTGATGAAGATCTGCTGGATGTAGTTGGGGTCCGCTAGGAAGTTGGCGATGGAGTGGGTGGCGGGCGTTTCGCGCACGTTCTTCAGCCCGTACTTGCTCACCAGAAACTTGAACCACGTCGCGCCCGGTTGCGCGGCCACGGTGCGGCCTTCAAGGTCGGCGAAGGTCTTGACCGGCGAGTTCTCGTGGACCATCACCGCTTGCGGGTCATGCTGCATCACGGCCCCGACGGCCACCACCGGCAGGCCGTTCGATACTGCCTCCAAAACCTGATCGCTGGAACCCAGGCCGAACTCGGCGCGGCCGCTGGCTACCACTTGGAACGAACTGGTGTACTGGCCCACCGGGAGGATGGTGATGTCGAGACCCTGGGCTTCGTAGTAGCCCTTGGCCAGCGCCGTGTAAAAGCCGCCGTGCTCCGGCTGGGGGTACCAGTCGGCTTGGAGGCGGATGGGGATGCGCCCATCCTTTCCCGCTGGGGGCGCGGACGATTGACAGCCGGCCAAGAACACGACGGCCGTGAAGGCGAGGAGGCGAAGCAGCAGTGCAGGGGTCAAGAAGGTCTCCGGTGTTGTTGGTGGCGTCCCAAGGCCGCCGCGACGGCCAGCAATCGGACATCGTCTCCGCGAGCGGCCATCAACTGCATACCGCCCGCTGGGCGTCCGTCGTGAAGATACGGAATCGTGACCACGGGCATGCCGGACAGGCTGCCGGGGGTCGAGTAGCGCAGCAGACGCGGGCGTGTGGGCGCATGATCCACGCCTGCGGCCAGCCGTGTCACCGGCGCGGCGGGAAGCAGCAAGAGTTGATGCTCCTCCAGCAGGGCATCCATGCGGTCGCGGAACTCATGATGGCGGACGCGCCAGCCGGACACTTCCGCTTCGGTTAAGCTCGCCCCCCATTCCAGGCGTTGTCGGATGGAGGGATCAAGGCCCGGCTGGTCACCACGATGATGGCGCGACGCTTCGGCGGCCTGGATGGGCGTAAAGATCTCACGCGAGTTGCTCCACCAGGAGACTTCGACGGTGTGCCCAGTCAGCCCTAACGCATGAAGCTCGATCTCGCAGCGCCGGAGGTTCTCGACGATCACTGGTTCGCAATCGGACAGGAACTCATCGTGCACGACGGCGTAGCGGGAAGGGAACTCCGGCGTCGCGGTCACACCAAAGATCGACCCCAGCCGGGGGCCATCTGCTAGATCGCGAAAGAGCCATCCCATGGTGTCGAACGATTCGGCCAGATGCCCGCCGCCGCGCCAATCGCCCAAGCCGATGGATGCCCGATAGCCGGCGACGCCACACAGAGCCGCCGGGATGCGAATGGAGCCGCCGGTATCACTGCCAATCGCCGCCTCCGCTGAGCCTTCCATGACGCTGGCCGCGGCACCGCTGGAAGAGCCGCCGGTCAACGCGCCCGCGTCACCCGGCTGCAGGCAGTCACCAAAGTAGGGGTTCTCGCCGGTGAGGCCATAGGCCAGCGGATGCATGTGGGTCTTGCCGACGATGACGGCTCCGGCAGCGCGCAGTTGTTCCACCAGCCAGGAATCAGCCGGGGCCACGCTGTGCTCGCCGTGGATGCCGAGAGTGGTGGGTGCGCCCGCCAGATCGAAGCAATCCTTCACCGAGACAGCCAAGCCCGCCAACGGACCGGCATGATTGAGTGAACGGAGGGCCTCGGCGCGCGTCCATTCTTCGTTGCGCCACAGGTAGGTGTTCCGGCCAAGGTTCTGGTTGGCTTGCTGGAGGGCTGCTTCCACGCGGGCGAGAACCGTCTCGTGGCTCACTGGGGGCACCATGGTTGCCCTTCAGTATAGGGCAGTATGAAATGGCGACCGCCGTGTTACTGTCCATTATGGCTATGCTTCATCGCGTGCTCGGTGACGAGCGGCGGATGGCGGCGCTGGTGGAGTTTACCGCACGCTCATTCGTGACTTCCTTCCCTGTCCCCTTCGGTGCGGCCATTGTGGAGACAGTCAGCGGCCGGCTGCTGCTGCGCACGGTGAACGCGGTGGCCCAACAGTTTGACCCCACCTGTCATGCCGAGGTGCGGGCCATTCGGCTGGCCACCAAAAAGCTGAAGCGGTTCTCGCTGGCGGGCTACACGCTCTACACCACCTGTGAACCCTGCCCCATGTGCATGAGCGCCGCGTTGTGGGCAGGTTTGGACCGTGTCGTTTATGGCGCCACCATCGAAGATGCCGCCCGGCATTGCGACCAGATCGACATTCCGGCCCGAGAGGTGGCCTCGCGCGGTGACCTTCGTTGCGTTGTCGAAGGCCCGGTGCTGCAGAGCGAGTGCTACGGCCTCTTTACGCATCCGGTGATGCTGCGGATGTTCGAGAAGTGGCGGCCCACTCCGGAGGCGGGAAAGCCAGGCCAACATGCTTGAGACTCTACGAGCGGCATTGGCGGAGCGAGTGGCGGACCCGGCGCGCGTCATCACGACACCGGCGGTGGTGCAGCGCCTGTCGAAGGATTTCTACTGGTACTCGCCCGTCCTGAAGCGCCAACTGGAAGGCAAAGCGGGCGACATCGTGGTGCAGCCCACGCAAGTGGACGAGGTACTGGAGATCGCGCGCTACGCCCGCCAGCAGGCGATTCCGCTGACCGTGCGCGGGGCGGGTACGGGCAACTATGGGCAGTGCATTCCGCTGGCCGGGGGCATCGTGCTTGATCTTTCGCTGATGGACAAGCTGGAAGAGATCACCGCGGACGGTGTGGCGGTTTGTCAGCCCGGCCTGCGCCTCGCACCACTGGAGCAAGAGGCGCAGAAGCAGGGCTGGGAGATGCGCATGTATCCGTCAACGCTGGCCAAGGCCACGGTGGGCGGGTTTCTGGGCGGCGGCTCCGGTGGTATCGGGTCGATCACTCACGGGATGCTGCGTGACTTCGACAACGTGCGGGCCATTGAGGTGGTGACGCTGGAAGCCGAGCCTCGCGTTGTCCGTCATGAAGGCGCGGCGGTGCATGAGGTGCTGCATTGCTGGGGCACCAACGGCATCTTTACGCGCATCTGGCTGGCCCTGGCCCCGGCGGTGGAATGGAGCCAGTGCACCATTGCCTTCGACACGTTTGACGAGGCGTTTGACTTCTCCCAGGGCATCGCGCAAGACAGCGCCTGGACCAAGCGGCTGGTGACGGTGTTCGAGTGGCCGATCCCGAAATTCTTCACGCCGGTGAAGCAGGTGGTGGCGGAGGGCAAGGCACTGGTGGTGATGATGATCGCCACAGCGCAGTTGGACGCACTGCGCCAGGCTGCTGAGGTCGCGCGCGGTGCGGTCACCTTCACCGGAGCCTACACCGGGCCGCGCACGCAACCGCTGTTGAGTGACTACACCTGGAACCACACCACGTTGTGGGCCATCAGCGCCGACCCTCGCTGGACCTACATCCAGGCGGGCTTTTCGCCCATCCACTGCCGCGAGCAGTTCCGCCTACTGCGGGAGCGGTACGGTGACGAGATCCTGTTCCACATCGAGTTCATGAAGAATGGCGAGGGCGAGATCGTGCCGGGCTCCATTCCGTTGGTCTATTTCCACGGGGAGGAGCGGCTGAACGAGATGATCGCCTACTGCCGCGAGATTGGCGTCTTTATCGCCAACCCGCACGTGAACTACCTGGAAGATTCCGGCCGCTACCGCGCCGACAATATTCAGCTCAACGCCAAGCAGCGCTATGATCCGCAGGGGTTGTTGAACCCTGGCAAGATGCTGAGCTTCAAGCCCGAGGACACTCCATCGTGAAGACCTGGATACCGGATCGCCGCAACTTTGCCTACCTCACCTGGAAACAGGTGGACGCGCTGCCGCGCGAATCGACTCTGCTGATTCTGCCGACGGCCGCGATTGAGCAGCATGGGCATCATCTGCCGCTGGCCACCGATACGCTGCTCAACAATCTGCTGCTGGGCCACGCGCTGGAACTGATTGACGACGCACTGCCGATCTACGCGCTGCCCCCGATCTGCTACGGCAAGAGCAACGAACACCTGGGTTATCCGGGGACGCTGTCGGTTTCGGCCACCACGTTCATGGCGGTGGTTCGAGATCTGGGGGCCAGTGTTCATGCCGGTGGCTTCCATAAGTTGGCGCTCTACAATTCGCATGGCGGCAATACGTCGCTGGTGGATGTGATGGCTCGTGATCTGCGCGCGGAGTTTGGCTTGCGCACCTTCACGTTGTTTGGTTCGCCCGGGGCCAGCTTCGACACGGTCAGCAAGCAGGAGCTAACGTATGGCTTCCATGCCGGTGAGATCGAGACGGCGCTGCTGCTGCACGGCACGCCGGATCTCGTGCACCAGGATCAATACACGTCCCACTACATTGCTCGCGTGGACCAGCCGGAGTTACTGAAGCCGGAAGGCTCTCATGCAAACTTCGCTTGGCTGACGCGTGACATCGCTCCCAGCGGAGTGATGGGCGACCCGGCGGCGGCCACGGCCGAGAACGGGGAACGTTGGTTGAAGGAATCAGCCCGGGAGATCGCCAAGATCATTGAAGCGATGTATCACTTCGTCCCGCGCCACGATGCGTGATGACCAGCGGAGCCCATGGCAGCATGCTGATCGACTGCGGTAACGGGGTCCGGCTGGAGCGCGGCGTGGCGTGCGTGCTGTCTGACGGGGTCCGCTTGGTCTCCGACCATTACTACCCACCAGGCGACGGCCCGTGGCCTACGTTGCTAATGCGCCAGCCTTATGGGCGGGACATCGCCTCCACGGTGGTCTACGCGCACCCGGTCTGGTTTGCGCGGCAGGGCTATCACGTGGTGATCCAGGATGTGCGCGGCCGGGGCGGATCAGAGGGTGCCTTCTACCCGTTTCGCCACGAAGGCCGCGACGGCGCGGAGACCATTGCCTGGCTGCGGCGGCATCCGGCGTCAAACGGACGCATCGGCATGTATGGCTTCTCCTACCAGGGCTCCACGCAACTGCTGGCGGCGGCGGAGCAGCCGGAGGGCTTGGTCTGCATCGCGCCCCACATGACAGCCACTGATCTCTATCACGGCTGGTTCTACCACCAGGGCGCGCTACGCCTCTTTTCGACGCTGGCCTGGGGCATCCAGATGTTGCGTGAAGATGCGCGCCGCCGCGGGGACCGGACGGCCAGCGATCAACTGGAGGCCGCGTGGAACAACATTCGCTCGCAGGCAAACATGGCACCCTATGGCGATCATCCGGCGCTTGGCGAAAGTTATTTGCGCGACTGGATCGCCCATCGTCATCCGGATCCAGCGTACTGGTCCACGCTCGACATCAGCACGCGGCTCGACCGTATTCAAGTACCGGCGCTTCACGTGGCGGGCTGGTACGACCTTTATCTCGAAGGCTCCGTGGCGGGCTACCGCGCTTTGCGGGAAGGTGCCGGTACGCAGTTTGCGCGTGACAACCAGTATCTGCTGGCCGGACCTTGGGTGCACATCCCGTGGGGCGATCAAGTGGGCGACACGCGGGTGGGAGCAGCGGCCAACCTGGATACCGACAAGGTTCTGCTGCGCTGGTTCAACCACTGGCTGAAAGGTTCGGGCGAGTTCACCGGGGAGCCGCGCGTCCGCCACTTCGCGCAGGGTGCGGGCGAGTGGCAGG
>JBIKMK010000114.1:0-9373 GCA_044359315.1 Bryobacteraceae bacterium
GCCCGCAGCCCGCAGCATGGCAAAGCCGCTGCCCTTGATCATCGGGTTGGGATCTTCCATGGCGGCGACGACTTTGGCCACTCCGGCTTGAATCAAAGCCTGGGCACAGGGCCCGGTGCGGCCCTGGTGGGAACACGGCTCAAGGGTGACGTAGACGGTCGAGCCTTGGGCGGCGCTTCCCGCTTCGCGCAATGCCACCACTTCGGCATGATCGATACCGGCATAGAGGTGATAGCCCCGCCCGACGATGGTGCCGTTCTGGACAATCACCGCGCCCACCGCCGGGTTGGGTGACGTCTGGCCCAGGCCCTGCGCGGCCAGTGTCAGCGCCTCGCGCATGAAGGGACTAATCAAAGAGGCTGGCAACGAAGTTCTCCGGATCAAAAGGCAACAGGTCGTCGATTTTCTCGCCGACGCCGATGTAGCGGATCGGCAAGCCCAGCTCACGCGCAATGGCCACCACGACGCCCCCCTTGGCGGTGCCGTCCAGCTTGGTCAGAACGATACCCGTGACGCCCGATGAGCCGGTAAACTTACGGGCCTGTTCCAGACCGTTCTGGCCGGTCGTGCCATCCACCACCAGCAGGACTTCATGCGGCGCGTCAGGGATGATCTTGCGCACGGTGCGGGTCATCTTTTCCAGCTCCGCCATCAGGTTCTCTTTGTTGTGCAGGCGGCCGGCGGTGTCAATGATGACGTAATCCATGCCGCGTGCTTTGGCGGCGGCCACGGCATCGTAGACCACGGCGCTGGGGTCGGCCCCGGTTTGCTGGCGGATGATCTCAATGCCCGTGCGTTGGCCCCACACTTCCAGCTGCTCAATGGCGGCGGCGCGGAAGGTGTCGGCAGCGGCCAGCAATACGGTGCGGCCCTCGCTCTTGTAGCGGTGTGCCAGCTTGCCGATGGTGGTGGTTTTGCCCGCGCCGTTGACGCCCACCACCATGACGACGGCGGGTGGCTGCTTCACCAGCGGCACGGGGCGGTCCACTGATTCAAGGACGGTCAACAGCTGTTCACGGATCAACTGCTTCAGTTGTGCGGTGTCGTCCAGCAGATGCCGGGCGGCCCGTTCGCGCACCGTGTCGATGATCTCGGAGGCTGTGCGCACACCGATGTCGGCGCTGATCAACGAGTATTCCAGCTCATCGAGAACATCAGCATCGATCGTCTTTTTGCCGTGGACGACGTCATCGAGGGCGCTCACCAAACCGGAGCGCGTCTTCTGAATGCCTTGCTTCAGCCGGTCCAGCAGGCTGACGGGCCCGTTCGCGTCTGGCGGCGTCTGCCCAAAGAGAGTTTTAAACATGAGACAACTTACAGTTTAGCGGGCGCTTCGCATATCTTTGTAAAGGGCAGATTCGTGCCGCGATCCCGCATGGGGCGTGCGGGCGTCTGCCGGGCAAAGAACTACCGTGACCGGAACGCAATTCATCGGCCGCTATCAGATCCTGGGCGAGTTGGGTCGCGGTGCCATGGGCATCGTCTACCGGGCCCATGATCCGGCCATTGGCCGCACGGTGGCCCTGAAGACCTTTCCCGTGGGTGCCGGCAGCGCGGAGGCGCAGCGGTTGCGGCGGGAAGCGAAAGTGACCGGAGTTCTCTCGCACCCCGGCATCGTCACAGTGTACGACGTGGTGGAAGCGGGCGAAGCTGTCTACATCTGCATGGAGTGCGTGGAAGGGCCAACGCTGGAAAGCATGATGGCTTCCGGCCGGGCTCTGTCACCTTCCACCGTGCTCGACATCATCCGGCAGGCAGCCATCGCCCTGGATTATGCCCATTCCAAGGGAATTGTTCACCGTGACATCAAGCCCGGCAACCTGATGTTGCACCAGGACCGGGTGTTGAAGATTACCGATTTTGGCATCGCCAAGATCATGGCCGAGGATGCCACGCTGACCGGTCCGGCGCTGGGCACGCCCAACTACATGTCGCCCGAGCAGATCCAGATGAAGCCCGTCGGCGGGCGCTGCGATCAGTTCTCGCTGGCCGTGATCGCCTATGAACTGCTGACCGGCCAGAAGCCATTCGCCGGTTATTCGCTGGCCTCGATCGTCTACAAGGCTTGCAACGAACTGCCGCCGCCGGCGTCATCCTGCAACCCGACGCTGCCGCCAGAAGCAGACGACGTTCTGGATCGGGCGCTGGCTAAGGATCCGGCAGCGCGCTATGCCAACGTGGTGCAGTTCATCTACGCGCTGGAGCGGGCGCTGGACAATTCCGGCTGGATGCCAATGCCGCGCGGGCAGGCCGCGGCCGCGCCCACTCTGGTAGCGGCGGAGACAACGGGCCGGACCACGCGCAACCGTGTTCCACCGCCGAAGTCGCGCAGTTGGGCCGGGGTGGTGGCGTTCTTCTTTTCGCTCGCCGGATTCTCAGCGGTGGCGCTGGCCATCTATCTGTTGACGCCGGCGGGTGGGCCGGTGGGGATGTTGACGGATGGTGTCACCCAGAAGCCATCTGTCACGCCGGTGGAAGGCGATAAACCCAGCGCGTCGTTGGGTGGCACGCCAACGGAGCCCGGTTCGAGCGAACCTCCGTCAACCAGCAACCCGCCATCCGAGACCTCCGGCCCCGGTGCCACCGCCGAGATCCCTGTGTCCGAGACGGCGCCGGGTTCCCCTACGGTGACTGCCTCCGGGAATGGGTCCGCCTCCGAGACTGAGCAGGCGGCCAAGCGCCCCAACGCGGCGGCGGCTCCGTCCATTTCCCCGGCACCCAAAGAAGACACTGACGGTGCCGGACCTCCGCCTCTCACCGCGCATTCGTTCGCCCTGGAATCAACGCCCGGTGGCGCGAAGGTGACGTTTGACAACATCCCGGCCTTTACCTGCATCACGCCTTGCAAGGTGACGCTGGCCGCGGGCCGGCACACATTGCGGGCCGAGTTGGATGGCTTCCGGCCATTACTGAAAGTGATTGAGATCCCGTCCGCATCCTCCCTCCAATTGGCGTTGGAGCGCTCCACCGGCACGGTGATGGCCAAGTCGAACCCGCCGGGGGCCACGATTGTCGTGGATGGCCGGGAATGGCCTTCCCGGACGCCCACCGTCCTCACCTTGCCCGCCGGCCGCCACCGGATCCAGTTCAAGAAAGAAGGCCGCCGCGATGAGGAATCAATCATCGATCTGCGCGACGGCGCGGTGATGAATCTGGATATCAGCTGGCCCAATCCTTAAAGCCGTCTCCTTCTCGCCATGGCGTTGATCTTTGTGGTCCACTGGAACCCGCCGGAAGCCAACGAACTGGTGAAGTGTCTGCAAGACGCCGGACATCGGGTCCGGCTGGAGGACTGGCACGTGCTGCGGCATGAACCGGCCGACGCCGTGATCATCTCGCTTGACCGGTCACCCGCCCGTGGGCGCGTGGTGGGCGTCTATCTGCGGCAATTGAAGCGCACCCGCCATTTGCCATTGGTCTATCTGGGCGGTGCCCCGGAGAAGGTGGAGCGCATCCGGAGGTCATTGCCGGACGCGTATTATGCCGGCGTAGCCGATGCCGTGGCGGCTGTGGAGAAGGCACTGCGTGAGACCCCATTGATGCAGGCCGCCCCAGTCGTTCCCAAGGGCATGATTGACTACCAGTCGCCGCTGACCAAAAAGCTGAGCATCAAGGAGGGCATGCGCGTCGCGGCCATCGGAGCACCACCGGAGTTTGAAGAGATCCTCGGCGACCTGCCGGAGGGGGCGCAAGTAGTCGCCCGGATGGCGGGCGCTGACCTGGTGATCTGGTTCGTCCGTTCAGTGCAAGAACTGGAAGCGGGGCTCGATACGTTTTCTCTGCGCACGGCACCTGGCCGGTTGTGGGTCGCTTGGCCCAAGAAGGCCACCAAGGGAGCCCCGCCGCGTGCGCGATCCCGGGCGCAATCGGACTTGACTCAGAATCTTGTGCGTGACCTGATCGCTCCGCGAGGGTTGGGGATGGCGAAGATCTGTTCGATCGACTCAACCTGGACGGCCATGCTGTTGGGGCAGAAGCGGATCCCGCCTTCCGGCTAGGCGGGAGATAATGTTCGCCATGGGCATCTCCGCCGATATTCTTCTCACGCACTTTGACTACACACTCTACGCCACCTCGCTCCTGCTGGAAGCAGCGGGTAAGCTGACGCAGGAAGAGCGGGAACGTGATTTGAAGGCATCATACGTGAGCCTGCTGGGCACGCTTCGGCACATCTACTTCGCCGATCGCATTTGGCTTTCCCGCTTTGAAGCTTTCGACACCGGAGCCACACCCCGGCTGACGCTCAGCGACCAGGACGAGGCTCCGTCGTTGGAAGAGATGGTGGCCTCCTGGCCGGACTTGATTCACCGCTTTAAGCTCTGTATTCAACGCTACGGCGACTCCGGTGTGATCGAGGAGTTCACCTTTACCAATCTGGCGGGCAAGCAGTTCACGATGCCGCGTTATCAGGCGCTGCTCCATGTGGTGAACCACGGCACACTGCACCGGGGGCAAGTGATGATGATGCTGCGGCAAATGGGCCATGTGCCGCCTTCCACGGATCTGCTGTACTACTATCGCCGCTAAGCGGCCGGGTCCGGGTCTTCCAGCAGCTGACCTTCGGCGGGATAGTAGGGCCGGGTGGGCAGGAAATGCGGCGTGCCAGCCAGCCACGACCGGAATTCAAGATCGGAGAGAGCCTGCGTGTCCACCAGCCGGGGCAGCAGATAGGGATTGGTGCTGGCAGTGCACAATCCGGATTCGCACGTCGTGGCGGAAAGCAAGCCGAAGCTCTTCAAGTAGTCCGGGTACTGGGGCAGGTGCATCCCACCCGTGTAGCAGAAATGCTTTGGTTCGCGTGGCGAGAAAGTGGCCAACCGCCGCCGGTTATCTTCCAGCTCGCCCAGCATCCGCACCCGTCCCCGGTATTCCCGGTGGCGGTGCGTATGCAGTTGAAGATCAACCCCCCGAGCGCCCATTTCGGCGGCCTCCTCCGGGTTCACCAGGTGCAGCATCCGCCGCTGGCAAAGCTCTTCGTAATCCACACCCAACTGACCCGCCAAGCGCGACAAGAGCTGGTCCTTTTCGCGGCCGGAGAGCTTCCGGTCCATCGCAAACTGCTTGATCTCGCGCGCCGCCTGGACGCGTCCCGGCTTATCCAATTCGATGGGCCGGGCGAATACTTCCGGCCACTCCAGCACGCCCTTCTCGCGTCCCTTCCACAACAGGTACCCGCACATCGGGTCAAAGACGGGACGATTGTAATCAACGTAATACGTCGTCAAGTACAAAGTGGCCGGGTAACCGAAGGACTCAAGCACCGGCAGCGCCACCTGGTAAAAGTCCAGGAAGCCGTCATCAAAGGTGATCGCGACGGCGCGATCCGGCAGCGTGTGATTCTGGAGCCGCTCCAGCGCCTCGCCCAAGGGAAGCACCGTGCACCCCGCTGCGGCCACCATTTCCATCCTCTTCCGAAATGTGTCCGCGGTTAGGTAGAGCGGGTCCCAAACCGCCTCATCGAAACGGGCAATCCCGTGATAGCAAAGAATCAACAGCCGGTCACGACGCCAAGCTGTGCCCGACAGCCAGCTGGAGGCACCAGATGCTTCCAGCAACTGGAGTAATGTCAATTTTCCTGTTTTGAGGAGGGACATTTAGGGGCAGCGCCGAGCCTCTTTACCAACGCGCCGGCAGAAAATCGCCAGATTCCGCTGTGTAACAAGGCTTATCTGTTTGGCGCGTGCCTTGGGCCGGCGCGCCGCATCGTTCCAACAAGCTATCACATGAGTTCTTGCACAATTCTGTACTATTAAGCCGGAAAACACCGGCTGAAGCGCGCAGTAAAGTGCAGTGGACCATTAAGGAATTCAAATTCGCCTCATACACAGACGGTATCGGCACGTTAACAACTTAAGTATACCATCGGCCCGATTTTTGACTTCTACCGGAAGAAATTAGGATGCCGGTTGAGCTGCGGCGGGGTGACCGAGCTTCTGACCGAGGGCGCCCCCGTCCAGGTACCGTGGACCGTACCTTCAGCGAATCAACTGGCCGATCACGTCTCGCCGTGCACTAGGCCCAGCTGAATTCCAGCACCCGCCGGAAGGGGGTGGAGCCGGTGATGTAGATGCTGGGACCGGCCAGCGGGGGACGGGCGCCGCGTATCTCGATGTAGCGGTGCTCGCAACCGCCACCCTTGATCTTGATGGCGTGCTGGCCCAGCGTGAAAACACCTTCCGGGGCGGTGAGCAGTTGACCTTCCGTGCCGGAAACTTTGCCGCCTTCCCGCAGGTTGATCTCCACCGCTACCGGTACATCACTGGTGCCTTCCGCCACAATCTCGACGCGAATCCCGTTGGGCATCTCGGTCACCGTGGCCGATTGCGTCAACCGCGCCACCTGCGTTTGCGGACGCTGCTTCTGCGTGGTATCCCATTCATCCGCACCGATCACGCGGGTCGGGCTGAAGGGCTGGTAGTAGGGGCCTTCCAAGCGCTGCGTCATGGTGTAGCCGTTGCCCGTGCGGGTCATCGCTTGCGGCACAAACTGCCCTTTGCCGAAGAAGGCCGAGGCGAAGCGGATGGCGTTAATCACGGCGTCGCCGTAACGCAAACTGACTACGCGATCCCGGCCACCGGTGTGGATGGTGGTGGAGGCCAGTCCGCGCCGGATGCGGGCCACCTGGTTGTGGGGCATGTCGTGCACGTAGCTTTCGGGCAGCGGTGCCGTCTTCAGATCGCGGCGGTTCAGTTCGGGATAGGTCATCAGCAGCCCCAGCGAGGCTGCTTTGGGCCACAGGCTCATGGCCAGGTTGCCGAACCGGCCGTCGCCTTCCTTCACCGCCAGATACTGCAATGGGAACCAGTAGCCCGCCATGGTGCCCCGCGTAAACGCGTCCTGCCGCCGGGAGAAGCTGGTGTCCACTTCGCCATCGGCATGGATCAGGTAGAGCATACTCTCCAGATTCTTCCGGACGGGCCCCAGCAACTCCGGCCGCTTCAGCTTGTGCGCCATCACCGTCAGGGCATGGTCGCAGATCGGGTTGTAGGTGACCGTCGACCGCTCACTCCACTGGCCGTCGGAATCGATGTCGAACCCTTCCGCTACCCACTGCTCAATGCGGCGCAGGTACTGCGCCTCCGGCCAAAGCTCATAGGCCTGGGCCAGCGCGGCGCTCACCACCCAGCGGTGATTGGGCGTATGGATGCCACCCACCGAGATAGCGTCCGCCATCCGTTTGACCAGCGGTTCGATTAGGCGCAGAATTTCGGTGGCCTTGTACTGACGGGCATTCAGCACCGTATTGGCCGAACTGCGGACCGCGAACGCGGAATCGGGCGGGGAATTGAAATTGGTGATCGGCAGGTAGATGTTGCCTTCGGGCGACATCGACCGTTCCAGAAAGCCTGCTGCCAAGGCAATCCGCTCCAACATCTCCGCCTTGCGGTAGTGCCGCGATTGCGCGCAACAGTAGGCGGCCGTATAGACCTCCCACAATCCCGTCGCCGTGCCCGGCGCGTGCAGACCATAAGCATCCGGCAACGCCCCGCGCCATCGGCTGGACGCAGCGGTCACCTGGTTCTTGAGGTAATAGTCCACGGCTTCGTCGTGGCGCCGGATCAGATCGGCATCAAAAGTGGTTGGGGCGGGGGCGGCTAGCGCGGCGGCGCTGATGGCCCCCAAACTCTCACGGCGGGTCACAGATAGACTGTAACAGTCATGCGTATTGTCGGTCTATCGCCATTTGGCCTCGGCTATCAGAAACCCCACCACTACTGGGAGATGTTTAGAGTGCTGTGGGAGAACCGCGACAATCTCCCTTATGCCTGGCGCGTTCTCAACCACGGCGTGTGCGACGGGTGCTCGTTGGGCCCGCGCGGATTAAAGGATGACACGCTGGAGGGCGCGCACCTTTGTCTGACGCGGTTGCGCTTGCTGCGCCTCAACACGATGCCCGCCATTCGTGCGGAGCTGTTTGATGACGTGGCCGCACTGAAGAAGCGGTCGAGCACGGAACTGCGCAAGCTGGGCCGACTGCCGTTCCCGATGCTGCGCAAGCCCGGCGACAAAGGCTTTACCCGGGTCACCTGGGACATCGCGCTGTCGGCCATTGCGGAACGGCTGAAGCCGGCCGACCGCCGGCGGGTCGCGTTTTTCACCACCTCTCGCGGCATCACCAACGAGGTGTACTACATGGCCGCCAAACTGGCGCGCCTCTATGGCACCAACCACATCGACAACGCCGCCCGCCTCTGCCACGCCGCCTCCTCGGTGGCGCTGAAAGAGACGCTGGGCGTGGGTGCGTCGACAGTATCGAACAAGGATTGGTTGAACTGCGAACTCATCGTGCTGATGGGCACCAACCTGGCCAATAACCAGCCGGTCGCGATGAAGTACCTGCATGAGGCGAAGCGCAACGGCGCGCGCATCGTGGTGGTGAATCCGTATCGCGAACCGGGGCTGGAGCGGTACTGGATTCCGTCGGTGCCGATGTCGGCGCTGTTCGGCACCCGCTTCCGCGATGAGTTCTTTCAGGTGCGCCCGGGTGGCGACGTGGCGTTCTCAAATGGCGTGCTGAAGTGCCTGATCGAGATGAACGCGCTGGATCACCGCTTCATCGATCAACATACCCAACGCTGGCCAGCGGTGAAGGAAACGATTGAGGCGCAGACTTGGCCGGAGATTGAAGCCAGCTCCGGCTTGCCGCGCGCGGAGATGCAGAAGTTCGCAACCATGTATGCCGGAGTCAAGTCGGCGATCTTCATCTGGTCGATGGGCCTGACGCAACATCCGCATGGTGTGGACAACGTGAAGTCGGTCGTCAATCTAGCCATGGCGCGCGGCATGCTGGGCAAGCCCAATTGTGGTGTGGTCCCGATCCGTGGCCATTCTGGCGTGCAAGGAGGTTCCGAATGTGGTGCCGCACCCAACCAGTTTCCGGGCGGCGCGCCGATCAACGCCGAAAGCGCGCGCATCTTTGCCGAACGTTGGGCAGTCCCGGAAGTGCCGGACTGGCATGGAATGCACTGCGGCGCGATGCTGGACGCGGCGGCGGCCGGTGATCTGGATGTGCTGTACGCCATCGGTGGAAACTTCCTGGAGACCATGCCGGACCCGGCCCATGTATCGGAGGCCTTGCGTCGCGTCCCGCTGCGGGTCCACCAGGACATTCTGCTGAATTCATCCATGCTGGAAGACGCCGGTGAGTTGACTGTACTGCTGCCCTCCCAGACCCGCTATGAGCAGGAAGGCGGTGGCACGCAGACTTCCACCGAAAGGCGCCTGCGCTACACGCCGGAGATCCCCGGCCATCGGATCGCCGAAGCACGCTGTGAATGG
Source organism: Bryobacteraceae bacterium (assembly GCA_044359315.1). Taxonomy (GTDB): domain Bacteria; phylum Acidobacteriota; class Terriglobia; order Bryobacterales; family Bryobacteraceae; genus JAPKYZ01. The sequence goes on from JBIKMK010000114.1 coordinate 9,280, forward strand.
CGCATTCTGGTGGATCTGGGGAAAGCGATGGGGATCGACCTGAAGCTGGAATCCGCGGATGCCATCCGCGCGGAGATGGACCGCGTGATGCCCA
>JBIKMK010000115.1:0-9371 GCA_044359315.1 Bryobacteraceae bacterium
CAGGGCTTCCCCTCGATTGGCTCCTGGGTCAGCTACGGGTTGGGCAGTGAGAACGAGAATCTGCCGTCCTTCGTGGTGCTGCCCGATAAGCGCGGCCTGCCTCCGTGTGGCGTAGCGAATTGGGGCAATGGCTTTCTGCCCGCCGCGCACCAGGGCGTGATCTTTGGCGACATGTCGAAGCCGATCGCTGATCTGCGCCCACCGGAGGCAGTGAAGGCGAGCACGCAGACCGCCTCCTACGATCTGCTGAGCCAGCTGAACGAAGAGCACCTGAAGGCCAACCCGGGCGAGGACGCGCTGGTGGCCCGCATCAAGGCCTATGAGCTGGCCGCGCGCATGCAGGTGAGCGCGCCCTCGGTGACGGACATTTCCGGTGAAAGCGAAGCCACCAAAAAGATGTACGGCCTGGACGACCCAGCCACGCGCGACTTCGGCTACAACTGCCTGCTGGCGCGCCGTCTGGTGGAAAAGGGCGTGCGCTGCATCCAGCTATACAACGGCGGCCACTTCGGCGAGCCCCGGGTGAACTGGGACGCCCACGAAGACATCCGCGCCAACCATTCCAAGAACGGCCGCATCCTCGATCAGCCGCTGGCCGCCTTGCTCAAGGACCTGAAGCAGCGCGGCATGTTGAAGGACACGCTGGTGGTCTTCACCACCGAATTCGGCCGTCTGCCCATCTCGGAAGGCATCGGCGAAGGCGGCCGGGACCACAACCCCGAAGGCTTCACCTCATTCCTCTGCGGCGCGGGCGTCAAGCCCGGGACCAGCTTTGGATCGACCGATGAACTAGGCTACAAAGCCGCCGACAACCCGGTGACCGTCTACGATCTCCACGCCACGATCCTGCACCTGATGGGCCTGGACCACACCCGGCTCACCTACTACTACAACGGCATCAACCGCCGGCTGACGGACGTGCACGGGCACGTGTTGAAAGAGGTACTGGCGTAGCTATCCGGCGGTTCCCGGCTGAACTAGCGCCTCCTACAGCCTCACAACTAGGCCACGAAGGACAGTCCGTTCTTTTCCACCAGCGACAGCAACTTTAGGGAGGCGCCCGAGGGCTTCTTCTCGCCCCGCTCCCACTTGCTCACCAAGCTGCTGGTGACGTTGAGGTAGTTAGCGAAGACGGTCTGGCTGACGTGCTCCCGCTCTCGAATCGCCTTGATCTGCTGGGGGCCCAGCGGCTGAATGGGAGTGAGGCAGGCCTCGTCGAAGTGCCGCATGGTTTGCTTGTCAACGGCCCCGGTCTCATGCAGAGCCTCCATGGTTTCATGGATGGCGGCGAGCGCCTCGCTACGGTACTTTGCGTTCATTGCTGACCTCCGAAAAATCACCCCGGCTCAAGAGTCTTTCCAACGCCGTATCACCCAAGTTCAAAATGACTCGCGCGGCTTCCTTGTAGGTTTCCTCTTCACCTGCGTCGAGATTTGCCTGGCGGCTCTTCGCAAAACCATAGACGAAGAAGGCCCGCTTCCCACGCAGGAACAAAATGATGCCTCGATAGCCTTTTGCCCTTCCCGCTCCGGGTCTGGGCAGTCGTTGCTTGATGACACCCCCACCCAGATCAGCATCAATCTGACCTCGCTCCGCCCGAGCGACAGCCTCGCGCAGGATCTCATCGCCGATCCCCTCTTTCCGCGCGAACCGTTCAAACCATCGTGACTTGAAGATCCGCACGAGTTTGGTTCTCCTACTCCAGTCTATAGCACTGAGTGCGATACATCGATACAGCATTCCGGCCGCATCGATGGGACCCCCTCTGCGCTGCAATCCACTAGAATCGTAATCATGACCGGACCCTTCCCCGCCGCCCACATCCTGCTGTTCGCCGCTGGCACGGCTCTCTGGTTCTGGCCGGAAGTGCTGAGCAACCGGCTGGCGGATGTCGAGGCCGGGATGAACCGCTTCGGACATCTGCTGAGGCATCGCCACCCCTCGCTGCTTCCCAGAAACCCGGAGGCGTGGCGCTCTGCAGGCGCGGTTCGTTTTGTGCAGGGCTTTGGGCTGGTGCTGGCGGCGAGTTCGCTGTTGCAGTTGCTGCTGTTGGGTGATCGCTGGTAGCGACGCTCGCGCTTCCGCGAAGAGACAGCGCGAACAGGACCGGAGCTAAGACACCATTAGCTTTCGCTCGCCGGACCTGATTCTGGCGGGGCGGCGGAATTCTCCAACGCTTCAAGGTCAGCGGAGAAAGCCGCGAGGACGGAATCAAACAGCTGGGCGTCGCGCGTCACGAATGTCAGAAATCTCCACCATCCGTCCGAAACATAGGAATCCGCATCGACCCGTCTCAGCTCGCGCCAAAATGGCTCGTTCAGCGGATATTGAGTCGGTTGCCAAATGTTAAAGGCGCCCGAGTTCACGAAAACAGAGAACTCCCTAGTAAGGGGCGGCTCATTGAATATGTACCATTCGTGGAAAGCGTCGCAGCAGTTGATATGAGTCTTGTTCGGCAGCCGGTCAAGAGACTCCAGACGCGGGCTAAAGGCGGTGTGGGAATCCGGGCAAAGCGCGCGCGTAGGAATGTATTCATACTTCTCGCAGCCCTCTCCAGTCCACCAACCCGCTGCCCGATCAGCGTCCGACAGCCGGAGCGATCCACTGTCGATGGAGGTCACCGCCAAGTAGCGGCCGAGCATCGCGGACGGACAGAGGCGGGCGAAGTCATGAAGGTCATGGTCCATGCTGCTCAGCCACTGATACTCCCCGTTGGAACCGGTAATTCCGGGGGTTCCAAACTCCGCGCGGGCCAGTTCGTGAAGGGCTTGGTCGCGCTCGGTATTCCATTGCCCTGCCTCCCTCATTAGTCGGAGCTCTCCCGGGTCGGCAAGTTCTCTATTGGGGTCACGCCGCTTGCGAAGCTCAGAGAATCGGGCACGGCTCCGAGCCAGAATCTGTTCGGCTTGTCGGATTCGCTTTCGGAGCTGTTCCGAACTCATCGGCATTCCCTTATCTTACGGGCTAACTCACGGGTCGTCCCTCATTTCGACTGACTCCCCTCTGGTAGCCCTTCACCCGATAGAATGGCGAGCATGTCCGGCCATGCCCTCACTCGACGCGCTCTGTTGCCTGCGCTTGCTGCTCCCTTCGTCCATACCGTCAGCAAAGCTCAGACGCGCAAGCGGCCCAACATCCTTTACATCATGTCGGATGATCATGCGGCGCATGCCATCAGTGCGTATGGCAGCAAGATCAACCGGACGCCCAACATTGACCGCTTGGCCCAGGGCGGTGCACGGCTGACCAACTGCTTTGTCACGAACTCCATCTGCACGCCCAGCCGGGCGGTGATTCTGACGGGCCAGTACAGCCATCTGAATGGCGTCAAGACCCTGAACGACAAGATCGACCCGGCCCGCAACACGGTGGCCAAGATGCTGCAAGGCGATGGCTACCAGACGGCGATGATCGGCAAGTGGCATCTGGTGACCAATCCGGCGGGGTTTGACTACTGGAACATTCTGCCCGGCCAAGGCCTCTACCAGAACCCGGAACTGATCGAGATGGGCAAGCGCACCAAGCACCAGGGCTATGCCACGGACTTGATCACGGACTTTTCGCTCGATTGGCTGAAGAAGCGGGACCAGAGTAAGCCGTTCTTTCTGATGTGCCACCACAAGGCGCCGCACCGGGAATGGTCCCCCGCGGCGCGGCACGCGAAGTTGTTCGAGAACGTCACCATCCCCGAACCGGACAACCTGTTTGATGATTACCGCGGCCGCAGTGGCGCGGCGGAGCGGTCCCGGATGCGTGTCGGTGAGGACATGACCAAGACCGACCTGAAGATGGACCCGCCGCCGGGCCTCACTGGGATGGCGCTGCGCAAGTGGGGCTATCAGGTCTACATGAAGGACTATCTGCGCTGCGTGACGGCTGTCGATGAGAACGTGGGCCGCATGCTGGACTATCTGGACGCGGAAAAGCTGGCTGACGACACCATCGTCGTCTACACGTCCGACCAGGGCTTCTTCCTGGGCGACCATGGCTGGTACGACAAGCGGTTCATGTACGAAGAGAGCATCCGCATGCCGTTCCTGATGCGCTATCCGCGCGGCATCAAGCCGGGCACGGTGAACCGCGATATGACACTCAATCTGGACTTCGCGCAGACCTTCCTCGACTACGCGCAAGTAAAGGCCGACCCGGCCATGCAGGGCCGCAGTTTCCGGGCGAATCTGGAAGCCAAAACTCCCCGCGATTGGCGGACCGAGATGTATTACCGCTACTGGATGCACTTAGGCGGCGGACACGATGTGACAGCCCACTACGGCATCCGCACGGAGCGATATAAGCTGATTTACTTCTACGGCAAGGCTCTGGGCGCGGCAGGTGCGGTGGACAAAGATACGCCGCCCGAATGGGAGCTCTATGACCTGGAGAAGGACCCGCGTGAGATGCGGAATGTCTACAGTGAAGCGCGCTACTCCAAGATTGCGGCGGACTTGAAAGTGCGTTTGGCCCGGCTCCAGGAAAGCTATCGCGACACACCGGCTTAAGCTGACGGGTTGTTTTTTTCTTGTAAATACTGCCATCGCGGCATATTCTGGTAGCAAGTCCGGTGTGCTACAAAGGCTTGCGGTTGCGATGAGGGGGCGTCAATGGATGGGCGGGCTGACGGCCTTGTCCAGGCTGGACCCCGGCTTGCGCCTGCAGGTCGAGCGGGACTTGGCACGCCGCGCGTTGCCGGGCGCGATGGTTTATTTCCTGGTTTTGGTGATTGTCGCCGCGGTTACCCCCGTTGCCCAGGAGTATCCTCGGCTCAGTATGTCCGCCGGGTTAGTCACACTCAGCTGCGGGCTGATCCGCTTGGCCAGCTCTATCCGTATCCTCCGGCACCATGGAGACATCAAGACTGCCTTACTGTGGTGCCGCCTATCTACGGTGCTCGTATTCGGTTTCTGGGGCCTGCTTCAGGCCTGGGTGACGATTTATCAGCCCGATGAGGCGGCGCACCTGATGTTGCTCGTCAGCAGTGCGGCGCTGGCGGCCGGGGCGTGCACGTCGCTGGCACCCGACCCTTTGTTGGCTCGCGTCTGCGTCACGCTGATGATCTGTCCCATCGCCGCTGGATTCTTCCTTCGCGGCGATCCCGTGGGCCTGGGAATGGGTGTCATGATTGCCATCTATTACGTGTTCTTGCTTGCGCAATCACACCAGAACATTGAGTCGTACTGGGGCGCGTTGCGGATGAAGGAGTCGCAGGCGGCGCTGGTCGCAGCCGAGGGCCGGGCTAAAGGCAAGGCGGAGTTGCTGGCGCAGATGAGCCATGAGATCCGCACGCCACTGCATGGAGTGGTGGGCACGTTGGACTTGTTGAATGGCACCACGCTGACGGAGCGCCAGCGCGAGTACGCGCAGATGGCTCGCACGGCCTCGCTTTCGCTACTGGATGTGTTGAACTCGATTCTCGATTTTTCGAAGTCTGAGGCCGGCAAGATGAAGCTGGAGGCAGTGGACTTCCCGCTGCGGCCAAGGCTGGAAGCGGCGTTGGGCCCTCTCCGGCTGGCGGCCCGCGCCAAAGGCTTGGAGTTCGCCATCAATTGGGACCCGCAACTAAACACCCACTATGTCGGCGACCCGCTGCGGTTGGCGCAAGTGCTGACCAACCTGACCAGTAATGCCATCAAGTTCACCCGGGCCGGCGTGGTGGGGGTCCGGGCGCAGCTTCAGGAACGGCAGGCCGGAGCCGACCGGGTGACCTTTACCGTGAGAGACACGGGCGCCGGCATCCCCGAAGACGTGCAAGTGCGGTTGTTTGAGCCATTTGAGCAGGCTGGCACCAGCACCTCCCGTCAATACGGCGGCAGTGGCTTGGGCTTGGCCATCTGCAAACAGTTGGTGGAACTGATGGGGGGCCAGTTGAGTTTGGCCAGCGTCGTGGGCAAAGGGTCCAGCTTCTCCTTTACCGTGGCCCTGCCCGCCGCGGCCAGCCGGCCGTTGGTGGAGGAACTGCCGCGGCCAATCGCCCCGCAGCCGGGAGTGCGAGTGCTGGTGGCCGAGGACAACGCGGTGAGCCGCAAGGTGGTCGTGGCGTTGCTTGAGCGGCTGGGGCATCAAGTAGACACTGTCACTAATGGTGAAGAAGCCGTCACCGCCGCCGCGACGGGAAGCTATGCCCTGGTGCTGATGGATTGCCAGATGCCGGTGCTGGACGGGCTGGCAGCCGCCGAACAGATTCGGGCAGCGGGAGTCAACAGTCCCATCATCGCGTTGACCGCCTCCGCCGCTCAGGAAGACCGGGCGCGCGCCCTGGCCGCAGGCATGGACGACTATCTGGCAAAACCTTATAGTGCGGACCAGTTGGCGAACCTGTTGGCCGGGATCACCAGCCGCCGGTCCTCCGCGCAAGCGGGCGGCTGACGTCGCGGAATGTGCGCGAGCCTCGGGAACGCTAGAAACGTAGCGTGAACGTGGCGTCAACGCTGCGGGGCGCTTCCAGCCGCAGCGCCGTGCCACCACTGACGCCCCACACAGCATACAGCGCGTTGCCGAGATTGCGCCCACGAATCATCAGCCGCGCGCCTTTGGGCAGGCGGTAGCCGAGCGCAGCGTCCACCGTGGTGAAGCCGTCCATGGGCCGCAGGTTGGCGTTGTCGGCAAAGCGCCGGCCCAGATTGCGCACGTTCCCCGAAAGGTCAAACCGGCCAAAGCGCTGGTTCGCCCAGAAGCCCAGGACCCGTTCCGGCACATTGGGCGGCAACTTGCCGGTACGGCTCACCAGCCCGGTTGGCGTGTTCTCGTTGAAGTTGCCAAACTCGGCGTTGGTCAGGGCCAGATCCGCCGTGAGGGTCAGGCTACTGGTAGCCCGCACCGAGAGCGAAGCCTCAGTGCCGCGAGCTTTCTGATTGCCGATCTGCTGGTTGAACTGACGTCCATCGACAATCGTCGTGGTGAGGATATCGCGCTTTTCGATATCGAACCACGCGGCCGCTGCATCGGCGCGCCCCCGCCAGAAAGTAGCCTTGACGCCGGCTTCGGCCTGACGGCCCGGCACCAGGCTGAAGACCTGATTCGCGCCCGTCAGGCTGACCAACTGCGCCACCGGCTCCACGGCTCGGGTGAAACTGCCATAGATATTGATGCCCGGAGTGATGCTGTAGAGCAGTCCTCCGCGCCCCGTCACCGGCTGATAGCTGTTCCGCGCGAGCGTGCGATTGGCAATCGTAAAGTACTTCAGGTTGATGTTCTCGTAGCGCAAACCGCCGATCGCCTTTAGCTTGCTGGTGAGTTCGTAGGTGGCCTCGACAAAGAGCGACGAGGTGCCGATCTGCACGTCGCGATCGCGCACGTAGGCCTGGCCTGGATCGCGGTGCGGCTGCGGATTGAAGGGATCCAGACTCACGCGGGGCGTCCCGGAGAGACCGGCGCGCTGGAGCGCATTGTTCTGATACTGCCCGCCGACATCCAGCCGTAGTGTCCGGCCCCAGATCTGTTTCTTGCCCATCAGATCAAGGCGATTTCCCAGTAGCATGTCATCGCGCCAGATCAGGAAGTAGGAACTGACGTCCACCAGGCGCGTCGCCGGATTGAAGGCGTAAGCCTCAAAGTTCCGCCAGTCGAGCGCATGGGTAGCCAGGAAGCCCTCGCTGCGAAGACGCCAATCACCGAACACCCGCCAGTCGAGATTCAAGCGGGCAAACCGATTCTTCGAGCGAGCCAGATTGTCCGACATGTTGTAGTTGAGGAAGCGCGTCCGCGGAACAATGCGCCCGTCGATAAGCGGCGTGCCGTAATAGCTCTCCGTGGAATCCTTGGTGTACTGGCCTGCGACCAGAATCGAGAGCCGCTCGGTAGCGTTCCACCGGAGCGAGGTGCCTACCGCATCCAGACCCTGACCCGAGTTATCCATGTAGCCGTTGGTGCCCATGCGCGAGGCGTCCACGCGGAGAAATACGTTCTTGCCCACGGGCCCCGAAACTCCCACGCCACCGCGATACGTTCCAAAGGAACCCACGCTGAAAATGCCGTCGAGCAGAAAGGCGGAGGTAGGCGCTTTGCTCACCATATTGATCGCGCCGCCAATGGCGCCCTCACCATAGAGAATCGACGCGGGCCCCTTCAGCACTTCCACCTGTTCGAAGAGATACGAATCCAGCGGGCGCGCGCTTTGCGACGAGGTGTTCTGCCGCATGCCGTCGCGCATCACGGTGATGTTGTTGCCGCTAAAGCCGCGCGTAGCGAAGCTGGGAATGGAGCCCACGCTGGTGCCAGCCACCATGCCGGCCGCCAGGTCCACGGCCTCGTTCACGCTGCGGGCGCCGCGCTCCTGGATCATCTCCTGGCTGACGATCATCAGCGTGGCCGGGAGTTCGCGTACCGGCAGATCGAGGCGCGAGCCTCCGGTCGCCGGAGAGTCGAGCCGCAGCGCGCTCACTTCGGCAGTGGCCTGCACGGTCAGACTCGTTGCCACCTGGCTAAGTTCCAGCGCAATGTCTGCGCGCTCAGAACCATCGCCCACGACTACCGACTGCGTCTTGGTGGCAAAGCCTGCTTTGGCGAAAACCAGTTCATAGCGATCCGGCGTTAACCGGTCGAAGCGATAAGCGCCTTGTGCATCGGTGGTCGTCTCGCGCGGCGCTTTGTTCACGCCCGCTGCGCGCAACGTCACGCCCACGCCTTCCACGGCGCCCGTGCCATCGCGGACCACGCCGCTGACGCTGGACGTTTGTGCCCAGGCAGCGGTCGCCAGAAAGAGCGCCGCCACGCGGGCTGCCCAACGAGCCCCCGCGGGCTTGCGCTGTTTGAGCTTGCCCGCCAACCGCTGCCAGCCGATCTGTATTCCTGTCCAACTCACGATAATGCCTCCCAGGCTTAGTAAGATCACGACGATGTCCCACAGCGGCCGCTGCTGCCAAAGCCAAGGCAGATCAATACTGTGAAACGCATGGTAGAGCCAACGCTCCCAGCGCCCGGTCCATTCGTAGCGATTGACAGGCATGCCCGTCTTCGGGTCTACGTAGAACCAGGTGCCGGCCGCGTCGGCCATTTTGAACTCCCAAACGGGTAGCGGCTTCCGGTAGCGACGGTCGTAATAGTAGGTGCCGTAACTAGTGAGGAACCGCTCGGAGGCGATGGTTGCACCACCACTGGCCCGCGAAACTGCCACTCGCAGTGCTGCCGGGTCCGGTGGCTGGTAGCGCGCACCGCTCAGCAGGAAGAAGTCGCGCTGCGCCTTCAACACGGGCGTGCCCCACATCGTGACGAACTCGATCTCCCGTGCGTCCCGCCAGGGTCCGTCCACCGAGGGTGGCGCAACAAACGCCGCGGCCGAGGCACTGCCTTGGAACACGCGGGCTTGCGCCGGCGCGGGCGCGGATCCGCTGGACCAACGGCCCGGATTCAGACTCAGCATTCCGCTAAAGGCGAAG
>JBIKMK010000748.1:0-2592 GCA_044359315.1 Bryobacteraceae bacterium
GATGCCGTGACGCTGGTGGAGAACGCCACGCGCGAGATCGAACTGCCGCCGACGATGAACTTCCAGTTCCAGGGCACGGCTCAAGCTTTCCAGGATTCTGTGCGCGGGCTGACCATCCTGCTGGTCATCGCCATTCTGGTGATCTACCTGGTGCTGGGTGTGCTCTATGAGAGCTTCATCCACCCCATCACGATTCTGTCGGGCATTCCCTCTGCCGGGCTGGGCGCGCTGTTGACGCTGATGCTGTTCAATCTGGAATTGAGCCTGTATGGCTTTGTGGGGCTGATTCTATTGATCGGCATTGTCAAAAAGAACGCCATCATGATGATCGACTTTGCCGTCCACGCCCAGCGCGAGGATGCCAAGTCCGCCTATGACGCCATCTTCCAAGGCTGCCTGCAACGTTTCCGGCCGATCATGATGACCACCATGGCCGCCCTGCTGGGCACGCTGCCCATCGCGGTGGGTGTAGGCGCGGGCGCCGATTCGCGCAAGCCACTGGGCTTGGCGGTTGTGGGCGGATTGTTGGTATCTCAGGTGCTGACGCTCTACCTGACGCCGGTGGTTTACCTCTATCTGGAGGAACTAAAGGCGAAGCTCGCCAGACGCAAGAAACCCAACAAGCGCCTCCCGGAAGTCACTGAGCCGGTGATGACGCGCTAGTGTAGCGCGGCAAACAGAACGACGATTATGGGAGCGCCGCTGAGATTGAGGGCAAGCTCGGCTCGGCTTGGTGTGGCGCAGGCTGTCAGCCTGCAGCGGGACTTTCAGTCCCGCCGATTCACCGCAGACGCCTCAGATCAAAGCCTTTTCAGCTTTCCCTCGCCCCGAGGCGGAATGAATTCCGCCTGCAGGCTGACAGCCTGCGCCACCACATAACCGCTGGCATTTCTGCCGCAGTACACTCATCCGGTTGGGCGGCTTCGAGCAGTCAGCTCAGCTGGCGGACCAGATCCCGGACTTGATCCCGCAGTTCTGCCACTTCCAATTCCAGACGTGTCACCCGCTCCGCCAGCGGCTCACGTGATGCGGTGACGGCCGCCTGCTCGGCCAATGCTTCCACGGATACTGGCCCACCCACCAGATGCGCCCAGCGGGGCTCACGGGAGCCGGGTTGGCGGGGCAACAGCACGACGAGTTCACGCTCCTGCAAGCGGTGCAGGGCGGATTCCACTGATTCGAGATCCTCAAAGCCATGCAGACTCTGCGTGCGCGTCCGGAGTTCTCCCGACGTTTGCGGGCCGCGCAAAAGCAGGACGCAGATCACGGACATCTGCGAATTCGGCAGGTTCCAGTGCTCGCTGAGCCGGTGGCCGTACTTTACGACGCGGCTGCCGGTGTGCCCTTCGGCCAAGCGGCGTTCTTCCAGCTTGTCGAGTGCCCCCTCGACGTCGCCGTCACTCAAGGACATCATCGGGTCCCGATTCGTTTTCTGGTTGCAGGCGTTTACCAGCGCGTTCAACGACAGCGGGTAGTACTCCGGCGTCGCCATTTCTTTTTCGATCAACGCGCCTAGGACGCGGCATTCGACGGGGTCGAGGTCGAGAGTCATCGCTCCTCCATTCTCGCCTGTCGGACTGACCTGCCGGGGAGGCTGCGCCGCCGCCCGGCCGGTGGGCGAAATGTCGGCCGATTCAACCTGGATTATCCTGGTAACAGACCCTGCTGTGCATTCTGGCTCCCCATCCCGCGTTTGGCCCGTCCGCCCGGCACGCTCCGTGCTGATGCTGCTGGCGGCAGCGTGGGCGGCTTATGCCAGTGACGGTGCCGTTGCCCGGCCGATCTCCGCGCGCCATTTGGCCGCGTGGTGTTCCAGCGAAGCGCAGGCGGTGAAAGCGAAGGTGCTGCTTTCGCGGCTTTCGCTGGACCACCGGCGCGCCACCCCGGATCAGATCCGGACGCTGATTGAAGACCTGTTCGCCCTGGGTTCCTATGAACTGCCGGCGCAGCAACGCCTGGAAAGTGCCTTGGCCCAGCCATCGCCAGGCTATTCCCCCTTTACTGCTCGCGCCGCATTGCGGCAACGCCCGCCGCCTGCCTCTCCTCTCGCCTAAGTTCCGCGGCCCCATTTGTTGGTGGCCCGCAGCATGATGCCCGAGGATGCAGTTGGTCTGCCCCAGCCCGGGGCAGTGGTCGGCTTGAAGCCAGGAGAAAATTTGTGATTGATACCCTTTTGTCGAAGATCTTCGGCACCCGCAATGAGCGTGAGATCAAGAAGATCTACCCCATCGTGTCCCAGATCAATGCGCTTGAACCGCAAATGCAGGCGCTGTCGGATGAAGAGTTGTCCGCCAAGACAGTCGAGTTTAAAGAGCGTTTGGCCCAGGGCGCTACGCTGGACGATCTGTTGGTGGAAGCTTTCGCCGTCGTGCGTGAAGCCGGGCGGCGCGTGCTCGCCATGCGTCACTTTGACGTTCAGTTGATTGGCGGCATCGTGCTCCACCGCGGCAACATCGCCGAAATGCGGACCGGTGAAGGCAAGACGCTGGTGGCTACGCTGCCCGTCTACTTGAATGCTCTAGAAGGCAAGGGCGTCCACTTGGTGACGGTGAACGACTACCTGGCCAAGCGCGACGCCGAATGGATGGGGCG
>JBIKMK010000116.1:0-9364 GCA_044359315.1 Bryobacteraceae bacterium
CCCGAAGTACATCTTCAACCAGCCGGGCGGCACCATCGGCGGTCCCATCGTGAAGAACAAACTGTTCTTCTTTACTTCCTATGAGGCGGCCACGCGGCGCGAGTTCGCCAACAACCAAGGCACGCTGCCGACGTCCGCCATGCGCACCGGCAATCTGTCGGAGGGGCCCAGCATCTATGGCACGCGCGGCGTGATCTTTGACCCCGCCACCGGTAACCAGGCCACCGGAGCCGACCGCACGCCGTTCGCGAACAACATCATTCCTGATGCCCGTATCAGCCAAGTGGCTAAGGGCATCCTGGCCAAGATGCCGGCCATCACGGAGCCGGGCTTCCGTGAGGTGAACTTCTTCGCGACGGGCGGCTTCCTGTTTGACCGCCACACGGTGGACTCGAAGGTGAACTACAACGTCAGCGAAAAGTGGAGCATGTATGCCCGCTATGGCGCGGTGAAGTACAACATGAACAACCCGGGCATTCTGGGTGAGCTGGGCGGCCTGGGCGTCTCCGGTTCCGGCGGCAACACCGGCACCGCGAACGGCACCACTCACTCGCTGACCTACGCGACGACCTACGTGATCAAGCCTAACCTGATTCTCGATGCCAACTTCGGCTACACGTACTACCAGACGAAGGTGGCGCAGGATTTCCTGGATACCAACATCGGTCTTGACGTGCTGAAGATCCCGGGCACCAACGGCAAGCGCAAGTTTGAAGGCGGCTGGCCGCGCTTTGGTGTCAACGGCTTCTTGAACCTGGGCTTGCAGGATTCGTTCATGCCCTATGAGCGGCGCGATCCGCAGTATCAGTATGTAACCAACCTGAACTGGACTAAGGGTTCCCACCAGATCCGCTTCGGTATCGACTTCTACCAGCAGGCGCTGAAGCACCAGCAGGCGGAGTTTGCCGGACAGAATCAGGGCGCGCAGGGCGGCTTCCAGTTCAACGGTGGCCCCACGCAGATCCGTGGCGGCGCTTCGGCCAGTCCGTTCAATTCCTGGGGCGCTTTCCTGCTCGGGTTGCCGACCAACTTCGGCACCACCTATTCGGTGGACGAATTCTATGGTGCCAAGACCTGGATGTACCAGGCCTTCATCCAGGACACCTGGCAGGTGAACAAGAAGCTGACGCTCAACTACGGCGTCCGCTACAACAACTTCCCGATGCCCCGCCGTCCGGACGGGCGCGGCATGGAGCGGTACGACTTCAACAACAACAAGATGCTGGTGTGCGGCCTGGGTAGCGTGCCCGTTGATTGCGGCACCAAGAACTCCAACCTGCTGTTCTCGCCCAGCTTGGGCGTCGCCTACCGCCCGTCGGAAAAGACCGTTATCCGCACCGGCTTTGGCATCAACTGGGATCCTTTCAATCTGGTGCGCGCACTGCGGACCAATTACCCGATCCTGCTGATCTTGAATGGCGACACGACCGATGCTTTCGTGCCGGTCAGCCGCGTGGAGCAGGGAATCCCGATTCCGGTGGTTCCGAATATTTCCTCGGGCGTGCTGGACCTGCCGCGCAACTATGCTGTGCAGTCCACCGGTGACAGCTACCGCCGCTCCTACATCATGAGCTGGAACTTTACCATCCAGCGTCAGTTGCCTGGCAACTTCCTGATTCAGGCCGGCTATGTGGCCAATCGCGCCATCCGTCAGACCAACTTCCTGAACGTCAACGCCGGTCAGGTTCCAGGTGCCGGCTCGGCCGGACAGCCGCTGGTTTCCCGGTTCAACAAGAACGTGTCTACCTCGCTTGTGGACCCGATCGGCCACTCCAAGTATGATTCTCTGCAAACCACGCTGTCGCGCCGCTTCTCCAGCGGCTTGTCGACGACGGTTTCCTATACCTACTCCGCTGCGCGCGGCGTCTGCTGCAACTCCGATCAAGCCGGCGGCCCGGCGATCTCCGCGCGGGACTTCCTGTCGCTGAATCAGGCCCGGATGCCGTTTGACCGGCCGCACAACTTCCAGGCCACCTGGTCCTACGAACTGCCGTTTGGCAGAGGCAAGTCCTTCGCGAAGTCCGGCTTTGCCTCGGCCATGCTGAGTGGCTGGCAGGTGACTGGCTTGTTCTCCCGTTACTCGGGTTCGCCGTTCACGGTGAACGCTGATGGTGCCTCGCTCAACATGCCCGGCGGCAACACTCAGATGGCGGATGTAGTGGGCGAGATCAAGCAGTTGGGCGGCGCGGGCCGTGGCCAGGCGTTCTACGACTGGACTGCTTTCCGGGCCGTCACCGGCGCCCGCTTCGGCAACGCGGGCATTAACACCCTGCGCGGGCCGGGCATCTCCAATATGGACACGGGCTTGTTCCGCCGCTTCAACGTGAACGAGCGGATCAACATCCAGTTCCGCGCCGAAGCGTTGAATGTTTCCAACACCCCGCAATGGGCCAACCCGTCGAGCAACATTTCCAGCCTGCGGACCACGCCTGACGGCCGGTTCCAGGGTGGCGTGTTTGAGATCACTGGTGTGGCGAACACGGGCCGTGATGGCCTGTCGCAACGCGCCTTCCGTCTCGGCATGCGCATCGGGTTCTAGGACTCGTTCGCTCAGTTGTCAGTAGTCTCTCCGGGCGCCGCCTCTTCGCTGAGGTTGGCGCCCGGAGTGTTTTTGGAGAGTGATCGGATTCATGGGATCGTTACTCGGGCACCGCCACGCTTTGGCTAAACTATCGTCAACAACTATGCGCATGCCTCGATTCAACACTTTCTTGATCCGTCTGTTTGTCCTAGCCCTGTTCGTGGCGTCACTGCTGGGTGCCGATGATGCTTTGTCCGGCAAATGGACCTTCACCATGGATACTCCGGGCGGTACGCGGACTCAGATCGCCACCTTTTCGGTGGAGGGCGATAACGTGGGTGGCAAGTGGGATAAGTCCGACGTCAAGGGCACTTTCAAGGACGGCCAGCTGGAGCTGAAATTTCCGCTGGAAAGTGCGGAGGCGGGTTCCTCGGGTACGTTCAGCATCACCGGTAAGTTGGCGGAGGGCAAGCTGACGGGCCGCTGGAGCTGGGAGACTTACGGCGGTACCTTCAATGCCGTGCGGAAGCTAGAGTAGCTCGCGGCGCTGTTCGAAGAACTGTTTCAAGAGTGCTGTGCAGTCCGCTGCCAGCACGCCTTCGGTGATTTCCACGCGATGGTTGAGCAGGGGCGAATCGGCAATCTGAAACTTGCTGCGCACACCGCCAAAGCGAAGATCGCGGGCTCCGAATACCAGGCGAGATACGCGGGCATGCACCAGCGCCCCGGCGCACATCGGGCAGGGTTCCAGCGTGCAGTACAGTGTCGCGCCCGTGAGGCGATAGTTGCCGGTGTTGGTGGCCGCCGCCCGGAGGGCCTGCATTTCAGCGTGGGCCGTGGGGTCATGCAGCGCAATCGGAGCGTTCCGCCCTTCGCCGACGATCACGCCATTCAGCACCACCACCGCGCCCACCGGAACCTCGCCTGACTCCTCGGCTAACCGGGCGAGTTCCAGGGCCCGGCGCATGTACCGTTCGTCGCCCGTTTTCGCTGTTTCATCCATATTTGACGAACCGGCCGGGCCGACCTCACGTAAACTGAGGTTGATGCTCCGTTACTTGCCGCTCATCTTCAAGAATACGCTGCGCAACCGGCGGCGGAGTATGTTGACGCTGGGCTCCATTGCGGCGTCGTTTTGCCTGTTGGGCACCATGTTTGCGATGTATGAGGCGCTCTACCATTCAGAGCCCACGCCCAGCCAGGCGCTGCGCCTGATCACGCGACACCGGGTGTCGCTGACGCAGGTGATGCCGGCTTCCTACAAACAGCGGATCAAGCAGGTGCCCGGGGTGGCCGCGCTTTACACCTCAATGTGGTTTGGCGGCACCTACAAAGACGACCGGGATCAACGCAACTTCTTTGCCCGCTTTGCGGTGGAGCCAAAGGATTTCTTTGAAGTGCAACGTGACCTGAAGATGCCCGAAGAACAGAAGCAGGCATTCTTGCGCGAACGCACCGCCTGCATCGTGGGCCGGACGTTGGCCCAGAAGTTCGATTTCAAACTAGGTGACCGCATCGTCCTGAAGGGCGACATCTTCCCCGGCAACTACGAACTGACCGTTCGTGGCATCTACGATTCGGTGGACGACACGGAGACACTGTTCTTCAACCTGGATTACCTCTACCAAAGTCTGCCGGTGGCGCGGCGCGACTTTGCGGGAACCTTTAATATTCTTGTCGCCTCCAAGGAGCAGACCGGCGAAGTGGCGCGCAACGTGGATGAGATGTTCAAAAATGCCCCGGTGCAAACCCGCACGGAAACTGAGCAGGCGTTTCTGTTGAGCTTTGTAGGCTTTCTGGGCAACGTCAAGGCGATCGTGTTTGCCATCTGCGCGGCGGTCACGTTTACCATCCTGCTGGTCTCGGCCAATACGATGGCCATGTCAGTGCGGGAACGCGTGCGCGAAGTGGGCATCATGAAAACGCTCGGCTTCACGCAGGGGGCGCTGCTGGGCATCTTGCTGGGTGAGGCGATGGCGATCTCACTGATGGGGGCGGCGCTGGGCTGCGTGCTGGCTTCAGTGGTGGCGGGTGGAGTAGGGGCGGCCGCCGGGTCGTTCGCGACGCAGTTGCGCGATCTGGGCCTGACGCCGATCACCACCGCGTTGACGCTGGCAATCGGTGCGCTGGTGGGTCTGCTGGCGGCGATTGTTCCCGCCTGGAACGCCTCGCGGACGCCGATTCTGGACACGATGCGGTACACGGGTTAACTCTGATGGCGATCCCACTTTCTTACAACATCCGCAACCTGGTGGTCCGGCGCACCACCACCCTGATGACGGCGCTGGGGGTCGGGTTGACCGTGGCCGTCCTGCTGAGTGTGCTGGCGATGGTGGAGGGCTTGAAGATGGCGTTTGAATCTTCCGGCGACCCGTTGAACATACTGGTGATGCGCAAAGGTTCGACCGCGGAGTTGAACAGCAATTTTGCGCGGGCTACGTTCCAGGAGTTGAAGTTTAAGGCCGGCATTGCCCGCAATGCGAAGGGTGAGCCACAGGCGTCGCTGGAGATGGTGCAGATCCTGAATCTGCCGCGCGTGGATTCACCGGAAGGGATGAATGTCACCATCCGCGGGTTGTCGCCTGAAGGGCCGTCCCTGCGGCAACAGGTGAAGCTACAGTCGGGCCGCTGGTTTCAGACCGGCCGGCGGGAAATCGTCGTCGGCAAGGGCATCGCCGAACGCTTCCCGGATGCGCAGCTGGGCAAAAAGATCAGCTTCGCGCGTGGCGAATGGGAAGTGGTGGGCATCATGGACGGTGGGCGGGCCGCGGGCGTCAATAGCGAAATTTGGGCCGACCTCAACCAGGCGGCCTCGGACTATAACCGCTCCGAGACGTTGAGTTCGGCGCTGATCCGGGCAGCGGACCCGGTAGCCGCGCAAGCGCTGATCAACGACTTGAATGGCGACCAGAAGCTGAACGTGAAAGCGCAAAGTGAGAAGGAGTACTTCGACGCCCAGACTGTATCCGCCGCGCCGCTGCAGGCGCTGGGGCTGTTCGTCTCCATCATCATGGCCGTGGGCAGCTGCTTTGCCGCCATGAACACGATGTACGCGGCGGTGGCGCGACGCGCAAAGGAGATCGGGACTTTGCGGGTGCTGGGCTTCTCGCGGCTGAGTATTCTCACCAGCTTCTTTTTTGAGTCGCTGGTGCTGTCACTGCTGGGCGGGCTGTTCGGCTGTCTGCTGGTGTTGCCGCTGAATAATCTTTCAACCGGGATCGGCAGCTTTGTTACCTTTAGCGAGATCTCGTTCAACTTTTCGGTGACGCCGGTGATCATGGCGATTGGGCTGACCTTTGCGCTGGTTCTGGGCGCTGTCGGCGGCTTGTTTCCGGCTCGTAATGCGGCTCGCAAAGAGATCTTGACGGCGCTGCGCGAGGTTTAGCGTTAGTGGCTGCGGAGCTGTTGGGTTTAGCCCCATGCGTAAGCTTGGGGCTTGTGCGGGGACTAGGCGAAAGCCCCAAGCTTACGCATGGGGCTAGGCGGCCACAAAACAAGTTTGCGGTTGGTGGACAGGCATCTAGGAGACTATGGACGCGGATCTGAAGAGCTTGCGGATTGACCGCAGCAAGAAAGTCATGACGGAGGAAGGTTCTCCCTGGGCGCGGCGGTTTATCGTTACCGGCGTTTGCTTGTTTGTGCTGGCTGGGGCCGCGCGCCTGATTTACGGCAAGCTGAACGCTTCAACTGAAGTGGACCTGTATCGCGTCAAGTCCGCCAGTGCCGCTTCGGCGGCGCAAGGCACGGTGATCTTGAATGCCACCGGATACATCGTCGCGCATCACAAGATTCAGGTAGCTTCCAAGGTGATCGGCCGGGTGCAGTGGATTGGGGTGGAGAAGGGTGATCGGGTCACCGAAGGCCAGACCATTGTTCGACTGGAAGACGACGAATACAAGGCGCAATTGCAGCAGGCACAAGGGCAGTTGCAGACCCTTCAGGCGCGTCTGGAGGAAGCGCAGAATGGCTCGCGGCCCGAGGAGATCGCTTCCGCCCGGGCCAATGTTGATCAGGCCAAAGCGGAGTTGGCCAACGCCGACGTGACCCTGAAGCGAACGCGATTGCTGGTGGAACAGAAGGTGCAAGCGGCGCAGTTGCTGGATGACGCCGTGGCCCGGCGGGATGCCCAGGCGGCGCGCGTGGCGTCGCTCGAGAAAGTGTTTGAGGTGGTGAAACTGGGGCCGCGCCGCGAGTTTATTGATTCGCTCCGCGGCCAGATTGAGGAAGCCCGGGGACGGATGGCGTTCTTTCAGACGCAGCTTTCAAACACCGTCATCAAGGCTCCGGTGACAGGCACGGTGCTGGAACGCAATGTCGAGAAGGGCGAGTTTGTCACCACCGGCTTTGTGGGCGATCGCGGGGCTAAGGGCTATGTGGTCTCACTGGCTGATCTGAATGATCTACAGGTGGAGCTGGACATCAACCAGAATGACTTTGCGCGGCTCAGCCCCAAGCAAAAGGGCGTCATCACCACCGATGCTTATCCGGATCGCAAGTACGACGGGATCATCGCGGAGATCTCGCCCGAAGCCAACCGCCAGAAGGCCACCGTCCAGGTGAAGGTAAAGGTGCTGTCGCCCGATAGCTTCCTGCGTCCGGACATGAATGCCAGCGTGGCGTTTGTCAGCGAAGAGAAGAAGTCCGATGCGCCTGCCGTGGCGGCCAAGCCGGTGGTCTATGTGCCATCGGCGGCGGTGCGCAACGACGCGGTGTTTGTCATCCTGGGCGGCAAGGCGTTGAAGCGGCCGGTGAAGGTGACCGGCAGCACCAGCGAAGGGCTGCGCGTCGAAGAAGGTTTGATTGGCGGCGAAGATGTGATCGTCAATCCGCCGGCGGAGTTGAAAGATGGCGACAAGGTTCGCCCGAAAGGGTCAGCGTCATGAGCGAAACAGTAATCCAAACGCGGGGCTTGTCGCGCGTCTACAAGCGCGACCAGTTTGAAGTGACGGCGCTAAAGGGCGCGTCAATTGAGATCCACAAGGGTGAGTTTGTGGCGCTTATGGGCCCGTCGGGTTCCGGTAAGTCCACCTTGCTCTACCTGATCGCGGCGATGGACCGGGCGACGGAAGGCTCCATTGAAGTGCTGGGCGCGGACCTGCGCGCCGTGAGTGACCGGCAGGTGGCGGCTTGGCGCAATGCGCACATCGGCTTCATCTTCCAAAGCTTCAACCTAATCCCGGTGCTGACGGCAATCGAGAATGTCGAACTGCCGCTGCTGCTAACCAACTTGAAGCCCAAGGAGCGGCGGGAGCACGCCGAGACCGCCCTGAAGCTGGTGGGCCTGGGCGACCGGCTGACGCATTTGCCCAAGCAGCTCTCTGGCGGGCAGGAACAGCGCGTGGCCATTGCTCGTGCGCTGGTCACTGACCCGGATCTGATCCTGGCCGATGAGCCCACCGGCAACCTCGATTCCAACTCCGCCCAAGACGTGCTGACGCTGCTGACACGGCTGAACAAGGAATACGGCAAGACGGTGGTGATGGTGACGCATGATCCGCATGCTGCGCGATTTGCGACGCGCGTGCGGTATCTAGAGAAGGGCGCTCTGCTGCCCGAAGGTCAGATGCCGGAAGACTGGGGCAGCCTGCCGGTGGCTGCCAAGTCGGCGTAGATTGTGCTGCGATTAAGCAATGCCTAATCGGCGAAGGAAGACCAGTGAACTGAATCCAAGGATCGAACCGATCCAGGATGATTTGCCTGAGGGGTCGCTTGTATCGGACCAAGCGGAACCCTCTGAAGCCGAGTTTAAGTTCGCGAGTCCCTTGATGACCATGTTTCCGGCTCGCCATTGGGCCTCTGTGCGTCGGCTGCCCCGCTCGAAAGTAGACGCAACGGTCACTGTCAGCGAAGACCGGGATTAGGCCTGGCAGCTGAGATTCACAACTGCTCTAGCTGTCCTCTAGTGCCGGAAGTGGCGGATGCCGGTGGTGACCATGGCCAACCCCAAACGGTCCGCGGCGGCGATCACTTCGGGGTCTTTCACTGATCCGCCCGGTTGAATCACGGCGGTGATGCCGTGCGTGGCGGCTTGCTCCACGCCGTCGGGGAAGGGGAAGAAGGCGTCGGAGGCGACCACGGCTCCGGCGAGCGGCAGCACGGCCTTGCTAGCCCCGAATTTCACGCTATCGACGCGCGACATCTGGCCCGCGCCGGCGGCGATCAACTGGCCGTCTTTGGCGTAGACGATGGCGTTTGATTTGACATGCTTCACCACACGCCAGCCAAACAGCAGTGCCTTCCACTCTGCGTCGGTGGGTTGCCGTTTCGAGACCACCTGGCAGTCGGCTTGTTTGATGCGGTGGCTGTCCGCACTCTGCACCAGATAGCCGCCGGAGATGGACTTCACCACCGGCTCATCGGGCCGCATGCGGAGCACACGGAGCAGCCGCAGATTCTTCTTCATCACAAACAGATCCATCGCTTCTTCGCTAAAGCCGGGGGCGGCGATGGCTTCGATGAAGGTCTGCGTGATCGCCTCGGCGGTGGGCTTGTCGATGATTCGGTTGAAGGCCAGCACGCCACCGAAGGCTGAGATCGGATCTGCCGCAAAGGCTTTTTGGTAGGCCTCGCTCAGTGTGTCGGCGGTGGCGCAACCACACGGGTTGGTGTGCTTGATGATGGCGGCGGCGGGTTCGTCGAACTCGAGGATCAACTGCCAGGCGGCGTCGAGATCCACCAGGTTGTTGTAGCTCAGTTCCTTGCCCTGGACCTGGAAGGCACCGGCAATGCCGGATTCACTGGTCGAAAATAGAGCGGCGGCCTGGTGCGGATTCTCACCATAGCGGAGCGTCTGCTTCAGCGGGAGACGGACATCGAGCGTCGGCTTCTCGGCCGGTTCCAGTG
>JBIKMK010000117.1:0-9359 GCA_044359315.1 Bryobacteraceae bacterium
CTTGACCACGCCCAGATCGAAGTGCGCGACCACGGTGTGAATGGCCAGGCGATCCTTGGGCGGCGTTTCGATGACGCTCATGTCGCGCAGGCCCAGCAGGCTCATGTGCAGCGTGCGGGGGATGGGAGTGGCGCTCATGGTGAGGGCGTCGACGTTCTTGCGGAAGAGCGTCGTGCGGGGGATGGGAGTGGCGCTCATGGTGAGGGCGTCGACGTTCTTGCGGATCTGCTTCAGCCGCTCCTTGTGGCGCACGCCAAAACGCTGCTCTTCATCGACGATCATCAGGCCCAGGTCGGCAAATTCGACGTCTTTTGAAAAGATGCGGTGCGTGCCGATGACGACGTCTACCTTGCCCGCGGCGAGATCGACCAGCGTCTCCTTGATCTCCTTGGCGTTGCGGAACCGGCTGAGCAGTTCGATACGCGCCGGGAAGCTGGCAAAGCGGCGCTTAAAGCTTTCAAAGTGCTGGAAGGCGAGCACGGTGGTGGGTGCCAGCACGGCCACTTGGCGCCCATCGCCCAGACACTTGAAGGCCGCGCGCATGGCCACTTCCGTTTTGCCGAAACCGACATCGCCGCACAGCAACCGGTCCATCGGCTGCAGCGATTCCATGTCGCGCTTGATGTCGGTGACGGCGGCCAACTGATCCTTGGTGGCGGTGTATTCGAAGGCGTCTTCAAATTCGCGCTGCCAGTTGGAATCAGGCGAGCAGGCGAAGCCTTCGGCCATTTTGCGTTCGGCGTAGAGCTTCAGCAGCTCATCCGCCATGTCGCGCATTTTGGTCTTGACACGCTTCTTCGTGCGCTCCCAGGTGGCGCCACCCATGCGGTCCAGCGGCGGGGCCGCGTCACCGGCACCGCGGAACTTCTGGATCAGGTCCAGGCGCGTCAGCGGCACGTAGAGCTTCGATTCGCCCGCGTACTCCAGCACCATGAAGTCGCCCGTCTGATCGCTCTGCGGAATCTCCTTGACGCCGATAAACTTGGCCACGCCGTGCACGGTGTGCACCACAAAGTCGCCGGGCTTGAGATCGGAGATATCAGCCGCGAAGGCCTTCAGGTTCGATTGAATGCGCGGCTGGCGGACGACGATGGCGGAGGTGTCAAACAGGTCGTCAAATGAGAACAGCGCCAGCAGCGGGTCTTGAAAGATGACGCCGCGGCCGATGGCTCCAGTCACGAAGCGCGCGTCGAAGGATTTGAAGATCTCCTCCAACCGCTCCGTCTCGCCGATCGCCGGAGCATGGAACACCAAGCGCGCCCCGCGCTCGGCCAGTTGCCTGATATCAGCCGTCGCCCGCTGGATGTTGCCCTGGTAGTGCGTGGTGGCACTGGAGCGGAACTCAATGCCCGCGCCTTCCAGGCCCAGTTCCCGCAGCGTGAACGATTGCCGCGTAGCCCCGTGGGATTCCAGCTCACCCCACCGCCAGTAGCTGGCCTCCGCCGCATCGAGATTGTCTTCCAGGCGCTTCCAGAAGCGGTCCGCGGCTGCCCGAGTCTGTTCCGGCTCATCCCAGACAATGACGCAGCGCGGATCGGCATCAAAGAGGCTGGACCTGCGGCCGTCGGTGGGATCAAAGAAGCGCGGGCCGGGCTGTTCGGTTAACGGCAGGAGCACCGCTTCCTGGGTGGCGCCAACGGAGCGCTGGGATTCGGTGTCAAACCAGCGCATCGATTCGATGGTGTCGCCGAAAAACTCAATGCGCAGCGGGCGCTCAGTCTCGGGCGGATAGACATCGACGATGCCGCCGCGGATGGAGAACTCACCCGGCATCTCCACCGGCTCCTGCTTGGTGTAGCCGACATTCAGCAGATGCGCGATCAAGTCATCAAGTGGGACATCTTCATTCACCCGCAGTGTCAGCGCCAGTTGACGGTAGAACATGGCCTCGCGCGTCTTCAACAACGCGCTGACGACCGGCGCGATCACCAGCGGCGCGCGGCCTTCGGTCATCGCCAGCAGGCCGGAGGCGCGGCGTTCCAGGATGTCCGAGTGGGGTGACAAGCCCTGGTGCGGCAACACGTCGAGCGCGGGCAGCAGGATGGGCTGCGCGAAGGTGGAAAGCGGCTCCAGCAGAGCTTCCGCTTGCTTGACGCCGTCGGTGACCACCACCAGAGACCGGCCGAGTTCGCGTGACAGCACGGCCAACACCAGAGCCTTGGCGGTCAGCGTCAAGCCAGAGAGCGTCAGCGATTCGCCCGCGCGCGCCCGAGCCAGAGCCTGCTCTACCGCTGGGCTGTCGCGCAGCAGGTCCAGTGTCGCGGCGATTCCCGTGGCGGCAGAGGTCACCGCGACAGGACCAGTTCCACCAGATTGGTGGTGGAATAGCCGGGCTCCAGTGGCAGGGCTTTCACTTCCCCGCCCGCCGCTTCCACTTCTTCACGCCCGGCAATGAAATGGGCCCAATCGGCGCCCTTCACCAGGTAGTCCGGCAGCACTTCGGCGATCAGTTCACGCGGTGTCTCTTCGTCAAAGAACGTCACCACGTCCACCGCCTCCAGCTGATCGGCCAGCCGAGCGCGGCTGTCTTCACTGAGCATGGGCCGCAGCGGACCCTTGATGCGCTGGACGCTGGAGTCGGTGTTGAGCGCAAGAATCAGTACGTCGGCCAGCGAACGCGAGGCCTCCAGCAGTCGGATGTGGCCAGGGTGCAGGATGTCGTAGCAGCCATTGGTGAAGGCCACCTTCTTACCTTCACTCTTCCATTGCTGGCGCAGGGCCACCAGTTGCGCGCGGTCGGCGATGATCATTTCAGAAACCCACTCTTTACTGTATTGGTCGACGTGATGCGGTCGTTTTCCGGGTCATCCAGCGCCAGCAGCGACCTCATTGCGGGCGATAGCCGGGCTTGAGTTTCCGCCCGCAGCAATTGCTTCTGCCACTGCTGTTGCGGCTTGTCCCAGCGGCAATAGAAGCTGTGCATGGCACACCGGGGCTTGTCCGTGCGGTTGGCGGTACCCCCGTGCCAGCAGTGCGCGTTCATGATCACCACCGTCCCGGCGCGGCCCGTGATCAGCCGTTCATCGGGATGGGGCGCGCGGATATCGGCGATGACGTTCTGCGGCAACTGGCCCAGCTTGTGCGTGCCGGGCACGGCACGGATGGCGCCGTTGTCCACGGTGAAGTCGTCGATCATCCACACGGTGTTGGCCACCCAATAGCCCAGCTCATCGGGGATCGCACCCATGTCGCAGTGGAGCGGCTGAGCGTCGGCGGTATGCGGGTTGGTGGAGCGCACATTCAAGCTGGACAGCTTGAACCGCTCGCGGATCACGGTGCCGGTGCCGTCCAGCACTTCAGGCATGGCAACGGCGCGCTGAAACACTTTGCCTTTGTCGACCAGATTGGCCAACCGGCGCGCACCTTCCTCGGGCCGGAACTCGCTGCCGGCATTCTCGCCCTCTCGTGCAAATAGTTCGTCGATGCGCTCCCGCAGCTCCTTCAGCATGGGTGCCGGGATGTAATCTTCCAGGACAACGAAGCCTTCGCCATCCAACTGCTGCTTTTGCGATTCGGTCAGCATTCCGTCACCATTGTACTGGTGCCTGACAATTTCCTGATCCGCGCGACCAACTGGGTGGGCGATGCCGTGATGTCGTTGCCCGCGCTGCATGCGCTGCGCCGCGCGCATCCCAAGGCCAAGATGACGATTCTGGCCCGCCCCTGGGTGGCCGATCTTTATGGCCGGGAGCCCTTCTGCGACGAGCTGATTCCATGGCGTGGCTTCCAGTTGAAGGACATCGCGACGTTGTTCTCCCGCCGCTTTGATTGCGCCGTGCTGCTGCAGAATGCGTTCGGCGCAGCATTGACCGCCAGCATGGCCATGATCCCGCAGCGGATCGGCTACGACCGCGACGCCCGCGGCTTTCTGTTGAACGACGCCATCCAGGTGCCCCAACCCGGCGAGATTCCGGCGCACGAGAGCTTCTACTATCTCGAACTGCTCCGCCGCGCCGGCTTGATTGATGAGCCGCTGCCGCCGGAGGCCTCCATTCGCCTGTCCGGCGTTCAGCCCAACCCCCAGGCGCAGATCGGCGTCAGCCCCGGCGCCGCTTATGGTGGGGCCAAGCGCTGGCTGCCGGAACGCTTTGCCGAAACCGCGTTGCAACTGGCGCGGCCGTTGAATTCGAAAGTGATGGTGTTCGGCATGGCGGCCGAACGCGATGTCTGTGAGCAGGTGGCTTACATGATCCGCGCCGAAGGCATTGAGGCGCACAACACCGCCGGGCAAACCACGCTGCGGCAGTTTATCGATGAAGTGGCGCGGTGCCGCGTGATGATCACCAATGATTCCGGGTCGATGCATATTGCCTCGGCGGTGGGCGTGCCGACGGTGGCCGTCTTTGGTGCCACCAACCACATCACCACCGGCCCCACCGGCGCGCATGCTCGCGTTGTGCGGCAGGACGTGGAATGCAGCCCGTGCCTGCAGCGCGAATGCCACATCGACCACCGTTGTATGACGCGAGTTTCGTCGGACCTCGTTGCGGCCACGGCCCTGGAACTGCTGAAATAGCCGGGTAGTGGATACTCGCAGCAAGATTGGCGCTCCCCTCACGCCGCACGTGGCCATTGGCACATTCGATCCCGTCACCGCCGCGGAAGCAGAAGCATTGGCGGCGATGGGCACGGATCTCACGGTGATTGTGCGCACGCCGGCCGATGAACTGCTGAACTGGCGCGCCCGGGCCGAACTGGTGGCCGGTTTGCGCTGCGTCAGCGCGGTGATCAGTGACGCCGACGCGTCGCCTGAACTGCTGGCCCAAGCGCAACCCATCGCCGAAGAGCGCGACGCCCTGATCGCGACCATCCGCTTCAAGCATGGCCGCTGAGCGAGTGCTGGTGGTCCGCATGGGGGCCATGGGCGATGTCATCCATGCCCTGCCCGCCGCCACTTGGCTGAAGCGCCAGGGCGCGGAGGTGACCTGGGTGATCGAGCCCCGCTGGCGTCCGCTGCTGGCTGAGATCCCAGCCATCGAGTTCAACCGGCGCTCACGGCACAGTGTCTTGAGTGCCCTGCCACAACTGCTGGGCTTCTCGCGTGCTTACGATCTGCAGGGCTTGATCAAATCAGCCGTGGTGGCCCGCTGGGCCAGTGGCGACGTCACCGGCTTTGCGGACCCGCGCGAAGGGCCGGCAGGCTGGTTCTATTCAAAGTCCATCGTGCGGCCCACCGGCCATGTCGTGGACCAGTACCGCCATCTGGTCGGCGCATCGGGGCCACCGGAATTCCCATTGCCCCCCGGCCGGCCGGAAGGCCGTTTACCCGATGGTCCATTTGTGCTGGCCAGCCCGGAAGCCGGCTGGCGATCCAAGCAGTGGCCGCGGGAATACTTTGATCAACTGCGATCCCTGCTGCCCTGGCCGCTGGTGCTGAACGGCCCACCGGGGAGCGGCCTGGATCATGAATCGAGCATTGAAGGCTTGATCGACGCCACCCGCCGGGCTAGCGCCGTGATTGGCGTCGATAGCGGCCCCTTGCATCTGGCGGCCGCGCTGGGTAAGCCGGGAGTCGCAATCTTTGGCCCCACTGACCCGGAGCGCAACGGACCCTACGGCGGCACTATCACCGTGCTCCGCGACCCCTCCGCCGTCACCACCTATCGCCGGGGCACGGAGATTGACCCCGCCATGCGCTCCATTTCGCCCGGCGCGGTATGGGATGCTCTCAAGAGAGTTCTCGAGGATAAGATTTGAGCCGATTTCCGAAAGCCTACGCTGACCGCGTGGCCAAGTTGCGCGTTCCCACCGGTTTCCTGCTGGTGGCCGCCTTTGCTTACATGGCGCAGCCCACCTTGCGCACCTTCTTCTGGGGAGTGCCCATCGCCTGCATTGGCCTGTGGTTGCGTGGCTGGGCTGCGGGACATTTGCGCAAGAACCAGACGCTGGCCCAATCCGGCCCCTACGCTTACACGCGGAACCCGCTCTACCTGGGCACGCTGCTGGTGGCGCTGGGCCTGGCGGTGGCGGCCAAGCGGCCCGCGCTGGCGGTGCTGTTCAGCTCGGTCTTCTATTGCGTCTACCTGCCGGTGATCGAGCTGGAGCAGCAGCATCTGGCGAAGCTGTTCCCGGGCTTTGCGGCCTATGCCGCCAAGGTGCCGATGATCTTCCCCAAGCTGCCCGAGGATCCGCAGCCTGGGAGCTTTGATTGGAGCATCTACCGCAAGAATAGGGAGTATCAGGCGCTGCTGGGCTTTTTGTTGGGGGCGGCGTATCTGTTCTGGCGGGCCACTTAGCCGCAGCGACTGGCCGGACGCCGGTTGCGGCGGGCAGGAGGGGACCGTTATGATCGGCAGTCATGTTACGCCGATCCGTGATTGCGTTTGTCCCCTGCCTGTTGCTGGCCGCTGAGCCTTCTCTCAAGCCGGACACACCCTTCAAGCTGGCTACGTTCGAAACACAGGGCCGCGCCCGGTTGGGGATGGTGGTGGCGGACCGCATTCTCGATCTGGCCGAGGCCAACACCCATGTGGCGCGCAAGGCCAAGTTGAAGCCGGTGTCACTGCCGGCCGACATGCGGACGCTGATCGAACAGTACGATCAGCTATCGCCGCGCCTCTACCAGATCGCCAACTTCTTCAAGGCGACGCCGGCCACGGGCTTGGCGTTTGCTTTTGATCCCGCCACAGTAAGCTACAAGGCACCGATCAAGTACCCGTGGAACGTGCTGGCCGCTGCTGCCAATTACAAGCTGCATGCGGAAGGCATGGGCGCGCCGGGCGCTCGCCCGCCGCAGGCCGGACCCGGAGGGGGCGCTGGTGGACCCGGCGCTGCGGGCGGTTTCAATGCCGCGGCCGCGTCACAGATCGTGCCGGATCGGGATGCGCCGATCTTCTTTGCCAAGTCGCCCCGCTCCTGCATCATTGATCCGGGCGAGGCCTACTACATCCCGCCCGGCCGCACGCGGATTGATTGGGAAGGCGAGATGGCCATTGTGATGGGCAAGGAGACGCGCTTGGTGGACGCAGCCAAAGCGCACGACCACGTCTTCGGCTACAGCATCATGTACGACGTCAGCGACCGCGGCGGCGCACCCCGGCGGCAGGTCTCCATGTTCGGCGGCCCCAACTGGTTTGAGGGCAAAAGCATCGACCGCGGCGCGCCCTTCGGCCCTTTCATCGTGCCCAAGGAATTCGTCGCTGACCCGGCCAACCTGCGCATCACCACCAAAGTGAATGGCGAAGTGATGCAGGAAGGCAGCACCAAGGAACTGATATGGAACGAGCGGCACATGATCACGTACCTCTCGCAGATCCTGACCCTCTACCCGGGCGACGTCATCTCCACCGGCACCCCGGCGGGCACGGGCAGCGAACGGCAGAAGTTCCTGAAGCCGGGCGATGTGGTCTCGATTGAGGTGGAAGGCCTGGGCACGCTGACCACGCCGATCAAGGCCTGGGATCAGCGCCCGAAGTAGGCACGCCCGAACGCGTGCGCGTGGAACCATTACAGCCGACAATAGAAGGAACAATGGCGGCGACAACAACATGTGAAATCTGCGGTGGGTCCGGTTGGCGGGTGATCGAACGGGACGGGATTTCGGCCGCCGCCCGGTGCAGCTGCCAGCAAGTGGTCCGCGCGGGGGCGGCATTGCTGGCGGCGCAAATCCCGCCGCTCTACGAAAACGCTTCGATCGAAAACTTTCTGCTGCCGTCCAACAACCCGATTGCCGAGAATGCCATGGGCAAGGTTTTGCTGGACGTCCGGGCCTTTATCCGCAACTTTCCCGCCACCGATAAACCGGGCCTGCTGTTCATCGGCGACCCCGGCGTGGGCAAGACGCACCTGGCCGTGGCCGTGCTGCGGGCCTTGATCGCCAAGGGTTTTGACGGCCTGTTCTTCGACTACCAAAATCTATTGGAGCGTATCCGGTCCAGCTATGACCCGATGGCCGGATCGAGCGATCGTGAAGCCTACCGCTCCGTGCTGGAGGCCGACGTCCTGCTGCTGGATGATCTGGGTGCGCACCGGGTCAGCGATTGGGTGGAAGATACGGTTACCTCCATCGTCACCTGGCGCTGCAACCACCGTAAGCCGACGCTGGTGACCACCAATCTGGCGGACGCCGATGCGGGTAGCACCGTGGTGCAAAAGTCCGATGCCGGGCGCATGGAGTACCGGGATACGCTGGGCCAACGCATCGGATCCCGCGCCCGCAGCCGCTTGTTTGAAATGTGCCGCGTGATTAAGATGCCGCAGGTGGACGACTATCGCATCCGTGGCAGCCGCTCCAGTGGCTCCTTGTTTGGCAAAGGCGCCTAGCCGACGGCTTCCGGCCGTCGAGTCTACTGATGCAGGAAGGCCGCCCGCCCTCCGGGAAACGGGCGGCCCTCCCGGCCATGGGTCGCTTCTTTAAGCGCCGGGCTGCCAGGGCTCATCGGCGCTGCCGCCGTAGATCGACGGCACCAGCCCGCCAGCCGGCCGCAGGTAGACCGACAGTTGGCCGCGGTGATGGATTCCGTGGGTCAGCATGAACGTCATGTACGCTGCCGCCGGCATCTGGAACGCACCGTAGAAATCCAGGATCTTGGCCGCATCCTCGCCGGTCATGGCGCGTACCTTTTCGAGCGCGGCATCGGTGACCTTCATGTACCACGCCGCCAGTTCCGAGGGCTTGGTGACGCCGGCTTCGGCGCGGTCTTCCTTGTCCGAATAGCTACCGGTGACGATAAATTCCAGAAAACCCTTGTCAGAGTTCGCGATATGGAACGCGAGGTCAAACGCGGGCCGGCTTTTGGGATCCGGTTTGTAATCCGCACCGGAATCGGGCAGTGCCGCCAACACTTTACGAGTGGTCTCGCGCTCCCGCAGGTACTGTTCTAATTGCATGTGCAGAAACTGCAATGCTGATTCTGGGGTCATGATCTTCTCCTTTTGTTCTCCATCGAGCACTAGTGAGTTTACCCCCCCAGGCGTAGGACTTGCAATGGGATTTCGATGAATTTCTGGTCACGGCAGAAGTTCCCGGGGCGAATGCCGGTTGCGCCGTGGGTGGGAGGCTGATGCTAGAATCAGAGAAGGTTCGCGGGTGTGGCCTAAAGGTTGGGCAGTAGCCTTCCAAGCTACCCATACGGGTTCGATTCCCGTCACCCGCTCCAAAACTTCCCGCCTTACTGGCCCTTTGACTTCACTTCCTGGATCAACTGATCCACGCGTGAGCCTTTTGCGACTGGTTCAATGAACAGGATGTGGTCGGCGTTGATTACCATGCGGTCCGGGCCGTGCCATTCGCCGCCGCGGCGGACTAGGACGTTGGCTACGGCTTTGGTTTCCGGGTTCACGTTTTGGCGGACGTAGAAAACATCTTTCAGCACCGGGTGGTGGCCGCCGTAGCCGGAAAGCTGGCCGATCACGACCAG
>JBIKMK010000118.1:0-9322 GCA_044359315.1 Bryobacteraceae bacterium
GCCAGTGGCTCCAACCCCAGGCGCGGGTCGTCGTGGATCACGACATCGTTCACCTCAAAGCCCGGACCCGTCAGCCACTTGTAGTCAAGCGGCCCGTTGATCTCTACGCGCCGGTGCAGCGAGGCCTCGAGACTGCTCTTTACCTGTTCCCGCAGCCGTTCCGCCTTGAAAAATCGCGTCGCGCCCCACACCAGCAGGGCTAGCGCCGTCAAGGCAATAAGGGTTCGCTTCATGAGCGGATCAACTCCTGATAATCGGCCGGCGTGTCGATGTCCGCCAGAATGCCGGCGTCGTCCACGTCCACATAACGGGTGGCGGGACGATGGCGGTGCACCACCTCGCGCGCTTGGCCGGATTGGGGCAGCGCCAGTAGTTCATCGAACACCGACGCCCCCATCAGCACGGGATGCCCACGCTGGCCGCGATAACGGGGGATGACGAACGGTTCACCGGTAAAAGCAGCCCACATCGCGGCGACGGTTTGGGCGTTGAACGCCGGGCAATCGACCGGAGTAAAAAAGGCCGCCGGAGCTTGCCGCACTTGCCGTAGCCCCGTCTGGAGCGACGTCAGTTGTCCGGCCGGCCAGTGCGGGTTGTCCACGATCTGCGCGCCCTGCGCGATGATGCCCGGGATGGCCCCGGTGACCAGAATCACCGGGTCACAAACAGACGCGAACGCCGCCACCAGCCGGGCAGCAAAGGTGACGCCCGCAATCTCCAGTTGAGCCTTCGAGGTGCCCATGCGGCGCGATTCCCCGCCCGCCAGTATGATCGCTGCCGGTTTCACTTCGAGACAGCAGGATCCGGCGCGGGCGCTGGTTGATCGGCAAACAGCGACATCGACAGGGCGCGCCACTTGCCTGCGGGCAACCGGCGGCAGGCCACCATCTCGGCCACCACGCTGATGGCGATCTCCTCCGGGGTGATGGCCCCGATCTCCAAGCCCATCGGGGCGTAGATCCGCTCAAACCACTCCCGCGGCAATCCTTCCTTCTCAAATTCCTTGATCACGCCCAGCACCTTGCGCTTGGAACCCACCATGGAAATGTAGCGGGCATGGCGGGCATGCTCGATCGCCCAACGCAACACGCGCATATCGTCACGATGTCCGCGGGTGACGATGACGATGTAGGTGGACTCATTCACTTCGAGCTTCGAAAAAACGTCTTCGTACTCTTCCGCGAAGATCCCGGTGGCTTCCGGAAAACGCTCCTGGTTGGCGTAGATTTCGCGGTTGTCGATGATGTCTACTTCAAAGCCGGCCATGGACGCCATGTGGCACAGGCTGCGCGAGATGTGGCCCGCGCCGAAGATGAGGGCCCGCGGTTGCGGCAGTACCGGTTCGACAAAGACGCTCAACTGGCCTCCGCAGATCAATCCATTGTCATAGGCGGCATCGTTGCCCAGGTTGAACTGGAGGTTCCGGGGCCGCTCCGTGTCCATCACTTCGCGCGCCGCGTTCCACACTTCGGCCTCGACGCAGCCGCCGCCGATGGTCCCCACCATGGAGCCATCTTCACGCACCAGAATCTTGGCGCTGGGGTAGCTGGGGATGGAGCCATTCACCTGCACAATGGTGGCGATGGCGCATTTTTGCCCCAACCGGCGCAGCCGCACGACTTCGCTATAAATGTCCACTATCAGTTGAGTATAAAGGTAGCGGGTTATGCGTGTACTCCTGGCCGGTCTACCCGGCACCGGCAAATCGACGTTGGCGGCCGCTTTGGCCGCGCACCGGCCCGCACTGGTGTTGTCGAAGGACACGGTGCGCGCCGCGCTGTTTGGCCCCCATTGGGTGGAGTATTCAAGCGATCAGGACGAGTTCGTGATGAATCTGCTGCTCCAAACTGCCCGCTGGTGGGAGGCGCAAAAGCCGGAGGCCATCATCATTTTTGATGGCCGGACGTTCGCCTACCGGGCGCAACGCGAGCAAGTACAGGCGGACCGGATGATCTGGTGCGTCTGCCCGCGCGAAACCGCTCGAGCGCGACTGACAGCCGCCACCGGCCACCCGGCGGCGGATCGGGACTTTGCGCTCTATGAGCGGGTGGAAGCGCGGTTTGAACCCGTCACAGAACCGCACCTCCTGGTGGACACCTCACGCCCCTTGGCCGAGTGTGTCGCCGAAGCGGTGGCGTACGTGAGAAGCCAGCCCCATGCGTGAGCTTGGGGCTTCTTCGGGATACGTGAGAAGCCAGCCCCAAGCGAACGCATGGGGTTGATCTTGGGTCCAGAGCGGCAATTGCTAGCGGCCGAAGATGATTTTTTCAGACGAGAACAGCCTCGTCGCCAGCATCAGCAGCGCTGTGGTGACGACGATGGCGACCACGTTGGCCCCCACCAGTGCCAAAGGCAGCGGGAACTTGCCGCCCAGGATCTCAGTGACCATGGCGTACTGGCCCAGCACCGGAATGGGGTGCATCCACGGGCGATTGGTGAGCGGGTACATCACCGCCACAATGCCGGGCAGCGTCGGCAGCAGCACCAGCATGCCCAAGTAGCTTTGCGCTTCCTTGAACGACTTGGCGAAACAGGAAACGAACATCTGCAAAGCCGATGCCACCAGCCCCATGGGTACGATGGCCGCCAGGATCATCAGGATCTGCACGGTACCGATCTGGTTGCGAATACCCAACTCTTCCAGCGCCAGCCGCGAGAGCACCAGCAGCGTCACCGAGAGGGTCATCAGCATGCTGAGCATGGCGGCTCCGGTGGCGGCCAGCCACTTGCCCATCACCAGATGCCAGCGCGGAATCGGGATGATCAGCAACGGCTCCAGTGAACCGCGCTCGCGCTCACCGGCGGTAGAATCGCTGGCCACCGGCATCGCACCGGTGAACAACGCCAACACCAGAAACATCGGAATAAAGTTGAAGATCATGGCAGCGCGCTGTTGCGAGGTGGCCACTTCCACCTGCTCCACATCGAGCGTGCTCACCACCACGGGGCTGACGCCACGGGCCATCAGCCGCATAGCACCGGTCTCGGAACTGAAGCCGCTGAGCAGCTTATTCAGCCGGGAGACTTTGGAGCGGGTGTTCTGGCTGGTGACATCGGAGACCACCTGCACCGGAGCTGGACGCGAATCGCGAAACTTTTCCGCAAACTTCTTGTCGATCACCAGCACGAAATCGGCT
This sequence comes from Bryobacteraceae bacterium, assembly GCA_044359315.1. Taxonomy (GTDB): domain Bacteria; phylum Acidobacteriota; class Terriglobia; order Bryobacterales; family Bryobacteraceae; genus JAPKYZ01. The sequence goes on from JBIKMK010000118.1 coordinate 3,138, forward strand.
TTGCGATCACGCACGGCGGCTTCCGGGTCTGCCGGGCCATCCACCACTTCCACGCCGCTCTGCTGGGTCAACCAGTTCACCAGCACGGGCGCGTACTGCCGGCCGACCACAGGGATCTTGATCTCCTGCGCACCTTTTTGCTGGCTCGCGATCTGGCTGAACATGAAGCCGATCATGGCGGGGCCGAAGATGGCTCCGATCAGCATGGCGTAGAGGGTGCGCCGGTCGCGGAAGGCGTCGATCCACTCTTTGCGGGCGACAGTGAAGATCGTGTTCATGCGGGCTCTCCCTGGGGACCGGCGAGTGCAACAAAAGCGTCTTCGAGCGAACTCTTCCCGGCCAGTGCGAGCAGGTCATCAGCCGTGCCCTCGGCCACCACTTGGCCGTGCGCGATGACGACAATGCGGTCACACAGTGCCGAGACTTCCTGCATCACGTGGCTGGAAAACACGACACAGCGGCCTTCGGCGCGCAGATGGCGGATCAGTTCACGGACAGCACGCGTGCTCATCACATCCAGGCCGTTGGTGGGTTCATCGAGCAGAATGTTCTGCGGGTTGTGGACCAACGCGCGGGCCAGCGCCACTTTGGTGCGCTCACCATGCGAGAAGCCAGCGACACGGCGGTTGATGATCTCTTCCAGCGAGAGTATCTCCACCCAGTGTTTGATGCGAGCTTCCAGTTCCGGCCCCTTGATGCCTTGCAGCTCGCCATAGTAGCGGATGTGTTCGCGGGCCGTCAGGCGAGGATACAAGCCCGAAATGTCGGGCAAGACGCCGATGCGCGCCTGGGCCTGTTTGGGGTGCGCCACCACATCGATGCCGTCGATCTCAATCCTGCCGGAGGCCGGTTGCAACAGGCCATAAACCATTCGCAGCGACGTGGTCTTGCCGGCGCCATTGGGTCCCAGCAGTCCCGTGACCGCGCCGTCCGGGGCGGAGAACGAGACGTTCTTCACCGCGACGACTTCGCCGAATTGCTTGTGCAGATTTTGGACTTGGATCATGGCAAAGGGTCCGGGCCGGAGGGGCCGAGAACAAACGGGGGGCGCTTCACTTGCTGAACGCAGGCGGGGTCAAGATTCGCCGCCGTGCCTTCGTTCAAAAACTGCGCCATCAGCTTGGGCACGCATCCCGCGGCGGCCGCGCCGTGGCCTGTGGCCGGGACAATGATGTGGCGCGAGTTCTTCCAGGCACCCGCAATCTGCTGGCCCCAGACGGGCGGCGTCACCGGGTCAAGATCGCCCGACAGGATCAGGGTGGGAATGCTGATGGGCGTGTTGTCGAAGTAGTCCGCCGCCACTTTGCCCTTGGGCCAGAACTGGCAAGCCTTCAGCCGGATCTCGGCCATCTCTTCTCCCAGAAATGTGCCCGCGGTTTCGCGCGCAATCGAACCCGGCTCAATGCGCGGTGCGTCCTCGGCACAGACCACCGACAGGTGCATGCCTTGTGCAATGCTGTTGGCGGCGGGGTCAAACGCTGCGCCCAATGCGAAGAAGCCCGTATAGATGCCCTTCTCCGCTTGCTCAATCAGCAGCGGCACCAGAGACGCCGTCCGGGGGGAGTAGAGCGCGGCGAACATCGTGCCGCCCAGCACCAGCCGGCGGACCTCGCCTTCTTTCTCGATGCCGGTCCGGGGATGGATGTAGCGGATCTTCTTCGCCGGGGCCGCGAGCAGCTTTTCCAGGCGTGCCGCGAGGTTCGGGAAACGAGCGTTGCAGCCCTTGTCGGCCGCGCAATCACGCAGCAGCAAGCTCAGCGCCCGCTGGCTATCGCGCGCCATGAAGAGTGGCAGCCGCATGTCGGTGGGGGCGACACCGTCAAGTATGATGGCCCGGGTGGATGCCGTGTGACGACGCGCATAGACGATCGCCGCGCGGGTGCCGTAGGAGCCGCCATAGAGATTGATCTGCCCATAGCCCAGGTACTGGCGCACGTCATCCAGATCGTCCATGGCGATGGTGGTGGTGTACTTGGTCAGGTCCGCTTTGGCTTGCAGTTTCTCCATGCAGGCGCGCAGGCGGGCGACGGACTTGGCCTCGTCGTAGTCGTCTTCGGCGTCCTGGTCCTTCTCGTCGGGCTTACATTCCAGCGGGTTCGATTTGCCGGTGCCGCGCTGGTCGACAAAGACCAGGTCGCGGTCAGAACCAATGCGGCGGAGCATCTCGCGACCGACGTCCGCGATGGCCGCCGCGCCTTGGCCAGGGCCTCCGGCCAGGAAGAAAAGCGGATCCTTGGCGGCAGTCCGCTTCAAAGCCGGAAAGACGATGATCTTGAGCGGGATCTTACGGCCGGATTTGGCTTCGCGGTCCTCAAAGACCTCGAGTGTGCCGCAATAGCCTTCAGTGGGGCCGTCGGCATGCTTGCAGGGCTGCAAGCGGTCGATCGCTTGTTTCTCTTGCAACCCGGTACAGGCAGTCAGCAAAAGGGCGGCAGCAACAAAGAGCAGTCGTCCAGTCATGGGGCTTGAAATTGAGTGTAGCTGGTTGCCATGCGAAAAGGAGGGGGAACGTGGCGAACGTATCGCTGCTTCCCCCTCCACCAAGCCCGGTGCTGGGCGATGGCCACTAGAACCGCAAACGGAGACGGATCTCGATCTGGCGTGGATCAAACGTGGCCATGCCCCAGGTGCCGAAGTTATCGTTCTGGATCATGCCGCTCTGAATGCCCTGGGCCCGCTGGGCCGCAGTCAAGTTCGTGAAGGTCGCCCCAGTGCCGGCGTTCATCTGGGGCCGGAACTGGGTGTTGTTCAGCAGGTTGGAGGCTTCCGCCGAGATTTGGAGCCCGATGCGCTCCTTCAGCGCAATCTCCTTCTGCAAGCTCATATTGACGTTCCAGCGGCCGTTGCCGCGGATGTCGCCATAGCGGATGTCAGAATTGCCCCACCAGTAGATGTCGGGGGCCACGGTGCCGTTGGGCAGATTCACCGTCCGGCCACGGAAGGCATCGGAGCTGTACTTCAGGAAGCAGTAGCGGCAGACCACAATCTGGCGGCCGCTGGGGAGGCTGACGGTGCGCTCCGCCACGGAAGCCCCGGTATACCAGCGCTGCAGTTCCTGGGGCACTTCGACCGGGGTGCCCGAGACGCGATCCGCGCGCCCGGTGACAGAGCCATTGACGCCCGTGAACCCTTGCTGCGGCTGGCCGGATTGGGCGATGAACACTCCACCCACATTCCAGCCGCCCAGCACGCCGTTGGCGAAGCTGTTCTTCAAGTCGAACTTCTTGCCCTTGCCGATGGAGGGCGTCCACACCCAGGTGGCCACGACGCGGTGCGGAATGTCGTTGGGTGAGATGTTGTAGCTGTTGGACAGGTTCCGGCGGTCGATCGTGCCGGGCGCCGTGCCCGCATTCTCGGCGTAGTTGTTGCCTTGGGCCTCACCAAACCAGTTCTCAATGGTGCGGGACCAGGTGTAGTGGATGTTGAACAACAGGCCGTTGGAGAAGTTGCGCTGCAACTGCAACATCATCGAGTTGTACGTGTAGTAGCCCTGCGGCGAGCCGAGCAAGGCATTGGGATTCAGCGGATAGGCCAGTTGCGTATTCCGCAGCGGCACGGTGGGGTTGGCAAAGACGCCGTTGAACGGCAGCCGCGCACCAGTGGTGGGCTGATAGGGGTTCGTCACCAGCGAATTGGCCGGGTTGGTGCCGTTGGAGGCGATGTACTGCGAACGCCAGGATTGCAGCAACGAATCGGGCAGGTCCTGGTCGCTGTTGACGTTAAAGCGGCCCAACTGCAGGTGGTAGCCGCGGGCGCCGGAGTAGCCGGCCTGCACCAGCCAGTCCTTGCCGATCTTGCGTTCCAGGAACATGTTCCACTGCAGGATCTTGCCGTTCCTCATGTTGTCGTAGTCAAAGCGCGGTTCGTTGTTGTTGTCGCCGTAGTATTGCGGCGCGTTGCGGTTGGACCCGATGGCCGGAATCAGTTGCGTCACCCGGTTGTAGGGTGCCACCAGCGCACCGGTCGGATTGGTGCCGAACTGCGCGGCGGTGGGATCGTTGGTGCGGTCCACAAAGTTCTGTGCGCCAAAGTAGTAGGGGCCGCCAAAGTAACCGGTGTTCGACGGCGTGTAGGTGACGCCGAAGCCGGAGCGGATCACCCATTGGTCGGTGATGCGGTACGCCATCCCGACGCGTGGGCCCCAGTTGTCGCGCGGCATGCGATAGAGGCTTTTGCCCAGTCCGTTGTTGCCGGGGAACATCAGGTTGCCGCGCGCACCGAACGGATTGGTGCCCTCATAGCTGTAGCTGGAGACGCGGTTGTAGCGCTCTGAGGGGGCCTGTTGCAGGTCGTAGCGCATACCCAGGTTGATGGTCAACTTGCTGGTGGCGCGCCAGTCGCTCTGGCTGTAGAAAGCACCATACTTGGCCGACAGGGCGAGCAGCACGGCATTCTCACCGGCTTGGATATCGCCCGCGCCCAGCAGCGCGCTGGCGATGGGTGAACCGGTGCGTTCCCCCGTGATGGCGTCCACCGTCTGACCCTGGGCCTGGATGATGTTGCCGGTGGTGAAGGTGTTGGCCGACCGGAACCAAAACTTGCCGCGGGCGTCGGAGTAGTTGGACAGGAAGTTGCGGAATTCGCCACCGAACTTATGTGTCCACTTGCCCGCCGTCTTGGTGACGGAGCCCACGATATTCCAGTTGGTCTGGCGTTCGATCTTGGCCAGGTAGCCGGTGCCATTGAGGCCGGAGACCTGGTTCCAGCCGCCGCCGCCCTGGTTCCATTCCGGAAAGGCACCATCGAGTCCAGGTGCGCCCAGGAAAGAGGTGGGGACGCCCAACGTGGTGTAGTCAAAGCTGGGGTCAGTGGCGGAGCGATTTTCAGCGGCCACGCGGGTCAAGCCCACCCGGATGTCAGCCACCATCGTCGGGCTGATCAGCCACGTGTCACCAATGGAGCCGTAATAGTTCCGGTCACCATTGACCGCCCCAATAAAGCCGCCCTGGGTGGTGAAGGCTCTGGTCTGGGTACCCCAGCCGTTGGGTGAATCAATCGAACCCAGGTTGGAACCGAAGGTGCCATACAGCGAGTGCTTCGACAGCCGGTGATCCAAGCGGGCATTGATCGCGTTGCGTTCAAACTTGCGGACCATGCGGTTGTAGAAGTTGTTGATGCCACGCACGTCGTCTGGTGTGCGGTTGGGCAGCGGGAACTCATTCACCAGACGTTGGAAGGGTTGATTGATGCGGCTGGAAGGAATGATGGCATTGGGGAAGATATCGCGACGCCACTGGCCGGTGGTGCCGGCCACCGGGGTAACCGAAAAGGGGTCGAACACTTGCACCGGCACGAAATTCGCGCCCACCTGCGTAACCGTCTGCGAGAAGTTGCCCGCGCGCTCAATGGCCGTGGGCACGGTGCGGAAATAGTCCAGCGACTGGTTGAAGCGGAAGCCTTCGTAGCTGGTAAAGAAGAACGTCTTGTTTTTGCCGTTGTAGAGTTTCGGAATGATCACCGGGCCGCCAAAGGTGGCCGAATAGCCCTGCTGCTTGAACGGCAGGCGGGTGACAAAAGGCATATTGGCGTTGTTCTCAAACCGGTTGGCGTTCAACGCTTCGTTGCGGAGGCGGAACTGGCCGGAACCGTGAAACTCATTGGTGCCGCTCTTGGTGGTGATCAGCACCGTGCCCTGGCTGCGGCCATATTCGGCCGACATGTTGTTGATGGTGGTTTTCACTTCCTGGACGCCTTCGGTGTTGGGCATCACGGCCACTTCGTTCCAGGCTGAGGCTTGGATGGAAACACCATCCAACTGCACGTCGTTGCCGAACGCCTGGCCGCCATTGATCTGAAAGTTCGAGAACGTCCGGCGGCCTTCCGTGCCGATGCCAAAGCTCTGCGCCGACTGCGTGTCGTTCATCGCCGCGCGGGCGACCACGCCTTGCTGTAGCACGGCGTAGTTCAACGGGTTGTTGTTGATGTTGGGGATCGACTTGATGACGGTCTCGCCCACGGAGTTGGTGACGCGCGACGATTCGGTCTGCAACTCCACCGTGGAAGCCTCCACCGAGATCGACGTCTCAACGGCACCCACTTCCAACTGAATGTCCGCGCGGGCGGTTTGCGCCGTGGTGATGGCGATGCCCTTCTGAGTGGAGGACTTAAACCCGGCCTTCTTCGCCGTCACATCGTAGCTGCCGAACTGGAGGTAGGGGGCCAGAAATTCGCCGGACTCCGGGGTC
>JBIKMK010000749.1:0-2579 GCA_044359315.1 Bryobacteraceae bacterium
AGTCGACCGCAAAGTCTTCTTTGCCGCACTGGTGCATGTACTCCACGGCCTGGACGAAGTGTTGCCGGGAAAGCAGTTGCTCAGTGGACAGGCGCTGGGGACGGATATTGGCCGTAGGCCACTGCCACAATAGGTCCACCAAAAACTGCCGCAGGTAGCCTTCAATATAGCTATCGACACCTGGACGCGGGGCACTGACCGCGGCCGTCGCCGCCTTCATTTGCTCCACCAGCCGGGGCTCGTGGAGCGTGCCGCCCAGCAGCGCCGCCAGACCTTCGGGCGCCACACGGACATCCGCCAGCGCCCGCTCCATCACCTTGGTCCCAATGATCGCCGTCGCGCCTTCGCAGGGGCCGTGGTGGGGAACGTACGTACTGCCGCGCATCAGGCCCGGGTGCCCCACCATCATGTCGCCCGCGTGCAGCGTAATGGAGCGGCCGTCCTCCAGGACATTAATCTGTCCGGCAAAACAGCAGACCAAAGCGTACTCCGGCAGACGGCGCTCCGGAAAGAACTGTGGCTCGTGATAGCGGAAATGCTGCAATCCGAACTCCCGCGAGGGGACGATACGGAAAGCGCTGCCCGACTCTCCATGCGGCAACACCCGCTCAGGTTAGCGCATGGAAGTTGCAGCGGAATGAACGGTCGAAGATCAAGCGCCGCCTGCTCTAGGCGGCCTTCTTGGCGTATTCCTTGACGATGTAGTCGCAGGTGCGCACGGTCAGCGCCATCATGGTCAGCGTCGGGTTCTGACAGCCGATGGAGACCCAGGCCGCGCCGTCGGTGACGAACAAATTATTGACGTCCCAGCTTTGGCACCACTTGTTCAGCACGCTGGCTTTCGGGTCAGACCCCATGCGCGCGGTGCCCACTTCATGGATGCAGAAACCAGGCACGGACCACCGGCCATCGGGCGTGGTGGTGACGTTTTTGGCCCCCGCCGCTTCCAGCATTTCGCCGGCCTGCGCGACGCCATCGCGCCACAATTTCTTTTCGTTGTCGCCCCATTCCATGATGGTCTTCAGCACCGGGATGCCCCAGGCATCGACGCGATCCTTGTCGATCTCAACGCGATTCTCTTTGCGGGCCAGGCACTCACCCCACAAGCCGATGTTGATGCCGTACATGCCCGCGCGCACGGCTTCCTTGTACTCCGCCCCAAAGCCCGGCGCTCCCATATTGAAGGCCGGCACCGAACCACCCTGGTAGCCGTAGCCGCGGATAAAGCCGTTCGTCGAAGGTTGCGTCAGGTTCCGGAACCGGGGAATGTAGATCCCATTGGGCCGGCGCGGCGCACCCGCCCAGGGTTTGGTTTCGACATTCGGCATAGTGCCCTGCGCGCCGCCCGAATAGATGTGATCCATCAGGTAATGGCCCAGTGCGCCGGAGGAGTTGGCGATACCGGAGTTCATCATCAACCGCGTCGATTCCAAGGTCGAGGCGCACAGAATCACAATCTTGCCCCGCACTTCACGCGGCGCGCGCGTCAGGCGGTCAAAGTAGGCAATACCATTGGCCTTGCCGTCCTTCATCAACACCTGGGCCGCCACCGCATCGGTGAGCAGCGTCAGGCGGCCGGTCGCCAAGGCGTCCTTGATGGTGGTGAAGGGGCTGGAGAAATACGAGTACGTCACGCAACCGCGTTCGCAGGGGCCGCAATAGTGGCAGGCCGCGCGGCCATTGTGGGCCTTGGTCAAGATCGCGGCGCGGCCGATGGTGACCGTGCGGCCCATCTTGGCCTTCACCTGATCGCGGAAGATCTCTTCGCCACAGGTCATGTCCATCGGCGGCAGGAAGACCGAATCCGGCAGTTGCGGCAAGTTCTCCGCCCGGCCGCTGATGCCAACGTACTTTTCTACCTCTTCGTAGTAGGGCACCAACTCGTCGTACTTGAGCGGCCAATCGACGTCGTAGCCGTCATGCGAGGCACCGGCCAGATCGAGCGGCGACATGCGGTAGCTCTGCCGGCCCCAGCTGAGTGAGCGGCCGCCCAGCGCGCGCTGGCGGATCCACCAGAATGGCTTTTCCTGCGTGTAGGGGTTCTCGACGTCATTCACGAACCACTTGTAGTTGTGTTCCGTGCACGCGTAGCACTTGCCTTGGATCGGCCGGTCCTTCATCACCTTGGGCGACATGCCTAGATAGGGCAGTTGCCAGGGGTTGGTGTGCTCGGAAAAATCCTTGGGCGTCGTCTTGGCACCAGCTTCGAGCAGCGCCACTTTCATGCCCGCTTCGGTCAGCTTCTTGGCGGCCCACCCGCCGGTGGCCCCGGAGCCCACCACGATTGCGTCAAAAGGTTCAGTCGAGACAGAGACTTGTGCCATCTGGCGCTATGCTAGCAGACGCTGCACCGCGCCTTGCGAACAGGGTCCAAACCAGTGCGGAAGCGCTAGAACCTGAACCGCAGCCCGCCCCATACACCACGTGGAGCGCCTGGGGCAAAGAACGTGGTCTGGCGCACGGGAAACTCCCCATCGATCGCCGGGAACGGCCGGGCGATGAAGTTGCCATTCTCCTGGAACCCGCCGCCCCAACTGAGCCGCGCTGAAATCGTCGATCCCGATGGAATTGAGCGCTAG
>JBIKMK010000750.1:0-2578 GCA_044359315.1 Bryobacteraceae bacterium
GCGGTGAACAGCAACGCGTGGCGATTGCCCGGGCCTTGGCCTCCAGTCCGCGAGTGCTGCTGGCCGATGAGCCCACGGGCAATCTGGATGGCCGCACCGGCGACCGGATCATGTCTTTACTGGTTGAGATGCAGGAACGCCACCAATTAACGAGCGTCATTGTCACCCATAACCCGGAAGTGGCGCGCCGTTGCCACCGGGTGGTGACGCTGAAAGACGGCCGTTTGGTGGCAGCTACAATGGAGAGTAAATCCTATGTTTGAGCGATACACGGAGAAGGCGAGACGGGTGATTTTCTTCGCCCGCTACGAGGCCAGCCAGTTTGGCAGCCCGTACATCGAAACCGAGCACCTGCTGTTGGGGCTGCTGCGGGAAGACAAGGCCTTGGCCAACCGCTTCCTCCGCTCCCACGCCGCCCTGGAGTCGATCCGGAAGCAGGTCGAGTCCCAGACGACGATTCGCGAGAAGGTCTCGACGTCAGTGGACCTGCCGTTGTCCCACGAATGCAAGCGCGTGCTGGCCTACGCGGCGGAAGAAGCCGAGCGGCTCTCGCACAAGCACATCGGAACGGAGCATCTGCTGCTCGGCCTGCTGCGCGAAGAAAAGAGCTTTGCCGCCGAAATTCTGCATGAGCGCGGCCTGCGGTTGAACCAGGTTCGCGAGGAGATCGCCCGGTCCTCGAGCGAAAAGCAGTCCTCCAGCCGGAGCAAGGAATCATCCCTGTTGGCCGAGTTCTCGCGCGATCTGACGCAAGCCGCCATTGACGGCACGCTGGATCCGCTGATCGGCCGTGACTACGAACTGGATCGCGTGATCCAGATTCTGTGCCGCCGCACCAAGAACAATCCGGTGCTGATTGGCGAACCGGGCGTCGGCAAAACGGCCATCGTCGAAGGCCTGGCGCAAAAGATCGCTGACGGCGACGTCCCCAGCTTCCTGGCGGACAAGCGGATTCTGGCGCTGGATCTGTCACTGATTGTGGCCGGTACCAAGTATCGCGGCCAGTTTGAAGAGCGCTTGAAGACCATCATGAAAGAGTTGATGGACAACCAGAATGCGGTCATCTTCATTGATGAGTTGCATACGCTGGTGGGTGCGGGTTCGGCCGAAGGGTCGCTGGATGCGGCGAACATCCTGAAGCCGGCGCTGTCACGCGGCGAGATCCAGTGCATCGGCGCCACGACACCGGCGGAGTTCCGCAAGTCGATCGAGAAGGACCGGTCGCTCGAACGCCGCTTCCAGGCCGTCAAAGTGCCGCCGCCCAACGAAGCGGACGCCATCAAGATCATGTACGGCATCAAGGAACGCTACGAGAAGTTCCACGCCGTGGCCTACACCAATGAAGCGATCGAGAGCTCCGTGTCGGCTTCGTCGCGCTTCATCCCGGACCGCTACCTGCCGGACAAAGCGATCGACTTGATCGACGAAGCCGGCGCGCGCGTCAAGCTGAAGCAGACCACGCTGCCGTCCGATGTCTCCGAGATCCAGAAGCGCATCAAGTTCATCGTGCACCGCATGGAGAACGCGATCGCCAACCACGAGTTTGAGAAGGCGCGCTTCTATTCGGACGAAGAGCGCAAGGAGCGCGAAAATCTGCGGGCTCTGCGCGAGAAGTACAATCTGGACGACACCTCGACGGGCGTCGTCACCAAGGACGATATCGAAGACGTCGTCGCCCGCTGGACCGGCGTGCCGATGACGGCCATCCGCGAAGAGGAGATCTCCAAGCTCCTGCGGATTGAAGAAGAGCTCCACAAGCGCGTCATTAGCCAGGAAAAGGCCATCAACGCGCTGGCCCGGGCGATCCGCCGCTCACGTGCTGGGTTGAAGTCCCCCAAGCGCCCGGCTGGTTCGTTCCTGTTCCTGGGCCCGACGGGTGTCGGCAAGACGGAAGTGGCGAGAGCGCTGGCCGACTTCTTGTTTGGCAGCGAAAAGTCGCTGATCCGTTTTGACATGTCGGAGTTCATGGAGAAGCATTCGGTCTCCAAGTTGATCGGTTCGCCTCCCGGCTATGTCGGCTACGAAGAGGGCGGCCAGTTGACCGAGCGCGTGAAGCGCAACCCGTATTCGATCATCCTGCTGGACGAGATCGAGAAGGCCCACCCGGATGTCTACAACATCCTTCTGCAGGTCTTTGAAGACGGCCAGTTGACCGACGGCCTGGGCAATACGGTGGACTTCAAGAACACCATTATTGTCATGACCTCCAACCTGGGTGCCCGGTTCCTCGACAAGAAGGGACACATCGGCTTCCAGGCCAAGGAGAACGCCGGCGTCCCGGCCAAGATCGAAGAGAACGTCATGAGCGAGGTCCGGAAGGCCTTCAATCCGGAGTTCCTCAACCGTCTCGACGAGGTGATCCTGTTCACTTCGCTCACCGATGACGACCTGTTGAAGATCGTGAAGCTGCTGGTGGAACAGATCAACAAGAATCTGGAAGTCAAGCAGATCAAGATCCACGTCATGGATGACGCGGCCAAGTACATCCTGGACAAAACGCTGGTGGATCGCAGCTACGGTGCCCGCCCGTTACGCCGGGCGCTGCAGAAGTACATCGAAGATCCGCTGTCGGAAGCTC
>JBIKMK010000751.1:0-2577 GCA_044359315.1 Bryobacteraceae bacterium
TTTTGTCCTGGAGGCCGCCACCGGCGTCCACTGCCCACAATGCCTCCGCGGCCAATTGGTGGAGCGGCGTGGTGAACAGGACCGCGTGTTCTACGGTTGTACCCGTTTCCCCGTCTGCCGCTTCACGTCAACCCGCAAACCCGTCACCGGCCCGTGTCCGGAGTGCGGCAATGCCTATTTGGTGGAACGCACCCTGAAATCGGGCGTTCGCATCGAATGTCCCCGGAAAGACTGCGGCTTCCGCCGCCTGCCGCAGAGCTAAATCAACCTGCTGATTTGCCGCCCCGGCCGGGTATCGGACGCCTCAATGCTAGACTGAAATTTTATGGCATACGACGTAGTTGTCATTGGCAGCGGACCCGGCGGATATTCCGCCGCTATTCGCGCTGGTCAGTTCGGATTGAAGACGGCGGTCATCGAGAAGGACCCCAAATTGGGCGGTTGCTGCCTGCATGTGGGCTGCGTGCCCACCAAGGCGCTGCTGCACTCAGCGGGCATCTGGGAATACTTCCTGCACTCGGAAAAGGAAGGTATTTCCTGCCAGAATCCGACGCTGGATTATCCGTTTGTTGTGCAACGCAAACAGGGCATCGTGGACAAGCACGCCAAGGGCGTCGAGTTCCTGATGAAGAAGAACAAGGTGGACGTGATCAAGGGCTACGGCGTCATCGAAGCGCCCGGCCGGATCAAGGTGACTTCCGCTTCCGGCGACCAGATTGTCGAAGCGAAGAACATCATCGTCGCCACCGGTTCGGAAGCGCGCATGCTGCCCGGCTTGACGCCTGATCCGGAAAAGATTCTCACCAACATCGAGATCCTGAATCTGCAGAAGGTGCCCAAGACCATCGCCATCATTGGCGCGGGTGCCGTGGGCGTCGAGTTTGCCTCCATTTTCCGCCGCTTCGGCTCCGAAGTGCTGGTGATGGAAATGCTGCCACGCCTGGTGCCGGTGGAGGACGAGGAAGTCTCCAAGGAACTGGAGCGCCACTTCAAGAAGATCGGCATCCGCGTCGAAACCGGTGCCAAGGCCGATTCGATTGAACGTACCGAGAACGGCGTCAAGTTCCGCGTCACGCTGGCCTCCGGCAAGGTGGAAGAACTCGAGTACGAAAAGCTCCTCATCGCCGTGGGCCGCAAGCCCAACACCGACAAGGTGGGTCTTGAGGCGGTGGGCGTTGAACTCGACCGCGGCTTCATCAAAGTAGACGGCATGCAGCAGACCAACGTCCCCGGCATCTACGCCATTGGTGACGTGGTGGCCGGCACGCCGCAATTGGCGCACGTCGCCACTGCCGAAGGCATGATTGCCGTGGCGCACATCGCCGGCAAGCCCGCTCATCCGATCAACCGCAACCGCATCCCCGGCGCCACTTACACCGATCCGGGCATCGGCAGCGTTGGCTTGACCGAAGCGCAGGCCAAGGCCCAAGGCTATGACGTGAAGGTGGGCAAGTTCCCGTTTGCCGCCAACAGCAAGGCCTCGATTGTTGGCCACCACGAGGGCTTCGTGAAGATTGTTGCCGACGCCAAGTTCGGCGAGATTTTGGGTGTTCACATCATCGGCCACCATGGTTATGAGTTGATCGCCGAAGCCGTCACCGCGATGGAAGCAGAAGCCACCGTCGAATCGATGATGGCCACCATCCACGCCCACCCGACGCAGTATGAAGCGTTGGGCGAAGCGTTCAACGCCGTCTACGGATTGGCCATCAACGCCTAACAACAACGATGCGCTCTCTTGAAGTCCACGATCTCGGCCAGATGAGCTGGGCCCTGGCCTACGAGCGTCAACACGCGCTTGTCGGTCAGCGCCAGCGCGGTGAGATCGTGGACCAGTTGCTGCTAGTGGAGCACCCGCATGTGGTGACCCTGGGCCGCAACGCCAAAGAAGAAAACATCCTGGCGCCCGCCGCGCTGCTGGCGAGCAAGGGCATTGACCTCGAAGAAACCAATCGCGGTGGCGACGTCACCTATCACGGGCCGGGGCAGATTGTGGGCTACCCGATTCTGCATCTGAACGACTGGAAGCGCGACGTCCATGCCTACGTCCGCGCGATCGAAGAAGTCATCATTCGGGCGCTCCAGGAATTCGGCGTGAAGGGCGAACGCTCGTCACTGAACTCCGGCGTGTGGGTTGAGGGCGTTGAAGGCTTGGCCAAGATCTGCGCCATCGGTGTGCACATCAGCCGCTGGGTCACCTCGCATGGGTTCGCGCTCAACCACTCCACTGACCTTCGCTATTTCGGCTACATCGTGCCTTGCGGCCTTCGGGCGCCGGTCACGTCACTGGAACAACACCTGCCGGGCCGGCAGCTGCCGTCGCGCGCGCAGGTGATCGATGCCATTGTGTTTCACTTTGGCCAAGTATTTGAATTCAACAACCCGGCGGCGGTAAGTTTCGCCGGGAACACCGCACTCTTGGAGACCGCACCATGATCGAAGTAGTCATGCCCCAGATGGGCGAAAGCATTGTCGAGGGTACGCTGACCCGCTGGCTGAAGAAGCCCGGCGAAAAAGTGGAGCGTGACGAGCCGCTCTTTGAGATTTCGACCGACAAGGTCGACACCGAGATTCCGT